>JAGLDW010000025.1 GCA_023145395.1 Lentisphaeria bacterium
GTGAACTATCACGGAGTTGCCGAATGGGGCGATTATGACAGTGATGGTGATCTGGATCTGGCACTTATGGGGTTGAGTAGCAGTCGGCAAACCCGAATTTACCGGAACGATGGCAGTGATACTTTTACCGAACTTGCGGTCGGGTTGGGTGGTGGTGCTGATGGTGATATGGCCTGGGGAGACTTCGACAATGATGGCGATCTGGACCTGCTCTATTCGGGGTTGCAATGCGGTACACAGATCTTCCGTAATGATGGTAGTGACTGCTTCAGCGCCTACCCGAATGCATTCAGGGATGTGGCCAACAGTATCGTCTCTTGGGGTGATTATGATGGTGATGGTCGGCTTGATGCGCTTGTAGCGGGCGACGCCGATGGCAGGTCTACCGAGTTATGGCGCAATGTAGCAGCAGCCGAATCTGCTAACACCATGCCGTCGGCACCGTCAGGACTGAACGGTGCTGTACCGCCTCAGGGCGGAACCGCCACGCTTAGTTGGAGTGCTGCCAGCGACTCGGAAACTGTTTCGTCCAACCTGACCTATAACCTGCGCATCGGCACGAGTTCGGGAGTTGGCGATGTCGTGTCGCCGATGGCTCATGCGACCACGGGGCTGCGGCGTGTTCCGGCCAGTGGCAATGTGGGGCACCGTCTAAGCTGGACGCTGAACAGTCTGACACCGGGATCGAACTACTGGTGGAGCGTGCAGGCGATTGATGCCGCTCTGGCAGGAGGTGCCTGGGCAAACGAATCAACCTTCTCAGTTCCCTCGACACCTACAGTGGAGACCTTTGCGGTTTCGAACATTGTCGTTTCGAGTGCCCAGTGTGGCGGCACGGTGATCGCCGAGGGGGGCATCCCGGTCACGGCTCGCGGCCTGGTCTGGCACACCTCTCCGGATCCGAGCGTCGGCACGTATTCGGGGATAACGACCAACGGAGCTGGGGTCGGCAGTTTCGACGCCACTATGGCGGGGCTAGCGGGTGGGACTGTGTATTACGTACGCGCCTACGGCACGTCGACGGCGGGAACAGGCTACGGCACGGAGCGAGATTTTGTAACGAGCATGGTTCCGCCTGGGAACAGTCTCAAACTCGATGGCTATAACGACTACGCGGAGTGCGGTAGTACCATCGATCTGTCGAACACCGCATTCACAGTCGAGTTCTGGGCACAGCGCGACACGAGCGGGGGCTGGGATCTGGCCGTGGCGCAGGGAGAGGCAACGGACTATCACGGGCTTCACATCGGCTGGCGCGATAGC
>JAGLDW010000250.1 GCA_023145395.1 Lentisphaeria bacterium
GCGTGGGGTCCTGCAAGAGCCTCTAGACACTGGCAAGCCGACCTGGAGAACATGGCGATATGACCGAAATCGCACAGAGTCCCTACCAGAGAATCCTCTTCTGCACGGATTTTTCGCACAATGCGGATTTCGCGTTTGATTTCGCCATCGACGCGGCGGCCCGGCGGCCTGGCTGTGTCCTTCATCTCCTGCACGTCCTCAACGAGCCTGACGCTCAGTTCTGGAAGACCTACATCTACGAGGTGGATGACATCGATCAAAAGGCTAGAGAGGACATCGACCGGAAAATTGCGGACACCTACCTGCCCCGTGTACCGGAAGACATCGAGTTCATGGTTGATTTCCGCATCGGCAGAGACTACATCGAGATTCTGAAGTTCGCGGAGGAACACAAGGTCGATCTCATTGTGATCGGGAGACAGGGACACTCGACACTAGGTTCCATGCTCTTTGGGACGGTCACGGAGAAAGTGGCGCGAAACACGCACTGCCCCGTGCTGGTCGTCCCTCTCGAACACGAGAAAAACGTGGAAATGACTGCAACAAAATAGAAGGAATCGAGATTATGGAAGAAACTCTGAAAGAACTGATCGTCGAACGGCTTTTTCTGGATATCGCCCCCAGCGATATTCAGACCGACGCCGAACTGTCCGAGTACGGTGTGGACTCCTTCCTGCTGCTTGAGCTGATCGTCGCCATCGAGGAGATGTTCGAGGTCCAGTTCGACCCCACGGACATCACCACCGAGACACTTCAGTCTGTCGCCACCATCGCCGAACTCGTGCGCTCCAAGAAGGCCTGAAAACTACTTCACAGCCGGCGAAAGGAGACAGATATGGACACCTTCAAACACAGCCTGATTCTGGGAGTTGTCGCCGGGCTCGTCGTGCTCGCGGGGTGCAACACACCTGCCACTGGTGGGACGAATGCGCCGCCGACAAGACAAGCGACCAAGCAGGAAGCATCAAGACTGACTCCGGAGCAGGAGAACGTACTGGTGAATATCCAGTATTTTGAACGCTGCATCGTCGAGCTTCGGAAGGAGGCGAAAAGCCTCCAGCGGATCAAGGACTTCAGAGGCGCAAGCCTCAAGCTCGACAAGGCCGCAAAGTTCGAGAAGAGTCTCGAAGAAATGCGGAGGAACGCTCCGAAAGTGGAGTAGGGGAGAGCTACTTCAGAATCGCTGCGTGGACAATACATACTGAGACAGGAGAACGTTTTGTGAGAGACCACGCACTGCGCGCCCTTGGCACCATCGTGTTTGCCTGCGGGATAGTGACTGCTGGCGCCGCCGAGTTCCACGTGGCGCCTGACGGCAGCGACGATGCTCCAGGGACGAAGAACAAGCCCTTTGCCACTCTGACTCGCGCTCGCGATGCCGCGCGCAAGCTTCATGGACCAAATGGTCTCCAGGAACCGGTGACAATCCGCCTGCGCGGGGGAGACTATTTCCTGGAGCGACCCTTGCGCCTCACGCCGGAAGACAGCGGCACTGCCCTACACCCCGTTCGCTACGAGGCTGAGGCCGGAGAGACGCCCATTCTCAGCGGCGGAATCCCCATCACGGGGTGGCGGCGGACCAACGATGGTCGTTGGACGGTCGCTCTGGACGATGTGAAAACAGGCACGTTGTACTTCCACCAGCTTTTCAGCCGTCGGCGGGGCCAGTCATGGTTCGAACGCCGGTATCGCCCCTCGCGTGGACTTCGTATCATCGCCGGCCTCACCGACGCACCCCACAAGAACCCCACCGGGCGCGTCAATCATCGCAATCCGCAGAAGGAGGTGCTTTTCCGCCCAGGTGATATCGAACGCTGGCAGAACCTGCCGGATGTGGAGTTGCTTTTCACCCACGACTGGAGTTCTGGGCGGATGCATATCGACGGGGTCGATTTCGACCAGGAGATCGTCCGCTTCCGGGAGTTCCCCCACTATCGCATCGGACATTGGTACCCCGGCGGCCGCAATCCCTACCTGGTCGAAAACGTCAAGGAATGGATTGGCGAGCCCGGCGAATGGTATCTCGACCGCAGCGCCGGCACTCTCACCTACACCCCCCTGGCCGACGAGGATATCCGGACCACCGAGTTTGTCGCCCCTCGTCTCGAGCGACTCGTGCTGATCGAGGGGGACTACAGCGTTGGCGACTATGTGGAGCACATCCAGTTCCATGGCATCACCTTCGCCCACAGCGCCTGGCACTTGCCTCCGCATCTGTACGCGGAGAAATACAAACGCGGCTGCCGACAGGGTTTTGTGGACATGCCTTCCGCTGTTGAGTTCAAGAGCGCCCGCCACTGTCGCGTGGAGCGCTGCACTTTTGCCAACCTCGGCTCCTACGGAGTTGACCTTGCCGATGGGTGCCATGAAAACGAGATTGTCGGGAACCTCATGTATGACCTCGGCACGGGCGGCGTGAAAGTCGGCACAGTGGATCGCTCCGCCACGGAGCCACGACTTCCGACGGACAACCGCATCTGCAACAATGTGGTGTCCAGTTCGGGGGTGGCTCACTATTCGGGGCATGGCATCTGGGGCGGCATGTGCGCGCGGACGATCATCTCGAACAACGTGGTCACGCGCACGCTGTATTCGGCGATCGCGGTGGGCTGGTCCCACAGCAAGACAGCCTCCGCCTGCCGCGAAAACGTCATGGAGCGGAATCATGTCTACGACGTCATGCTCCTCCTCGACCACGGCGGGGCGCTCTACACCCTCGGCAACCAACCTGGAACCATCATCCGGGGAAACCTCATTCACGACACCTACCGCACGAAACTGCACGGCGAGGTCAAACGCCCCGTCTGGGTGTCCGGAGCACTCGCCTTCGACGATGGAAGCTCCGATTTCACCGTCGAGGACAATATCCTCTACAACACGCCCAACGATCCTGCACTCGCCCTCACCAGCAAGCGGGCGAAGGACATGAATATCGGCAAGAACTACTGCGGTATCCGCCCTGGTGATGATGGCTTCCCCGCGGACCTTGCGGCAAAAGCTGGTCTCGAACCGCCATTTCGGGATCTGCTCAAGGTGCCTTTCAAAGCTATCGACCCGCCCATCCTCGCCATGAAACTGCCAACGGGGCTGAAGCCCGCCAAAATCGTGGACACCTTCGAGCGCATCCCCGTGGGGGGGCATTCCCGCCTCGCCTACTGCCGCATCGAGGATAAAGCGCCCGGAAAGGGAACGGATGAGATGGCCGTGACGGAAGAGACCGCCGGCGCGGGGAAGCGCGCGCTCAAGATCGTGGATGCACCCGGACTCAGCCAGCCATGGATCCCGTACGTCAGCTACAGTCCCCGCTACGCCTCGGGCATCGCAAGAGCAGAATGCATGCTAAGACTCGAACCCGGCGCCATGCTCGAGTACTGCTGGCGGGGGAGACACCCGAAGGCCGAGTTCTCCGTCGGTCCGTCCTTCAAGTTCAAGGACGGAATGCTGCACGTCCCAGAGCACGATCCGCTCCCCATACCACCGAGCCAATGGATTGGCCTAACCGTCCGCGCGCGACTTGGAGAGTTCGACCCGGGCATCGGGCGCGAAGGCGCAAAGGAGCACGGGATCTGGAGCCTCGAAGTGCGACTCCCCAATGGTGAGATTCGGACGTATCGTCAACTCAAACACGCGAACCCGGAGTTCAAGGAACTGACTAGCGTCATGTTCATCAGCACGGCGACCAAGACGGCGACCGTGTACCTCGACGAAGTCCGCATCTCCGTGGAGTAATTTCCGCGCTGTCCCTAAAGGGCCACACGGAAATTACTATATCCTGCTGAGCAGGATCCCGAGCAAAGAAACGAAGTCAGGGGGCAAAAGGGACGCAGAGCATCTTACTGTTGTCAAGCCGTTTTGCGAAATTTTGGCGCGAAAAAA
>JAGLDW010000251.1 GCA_023145395.1 Lentisphaeria bacterium
TGGCTCAGGACGCTACCTGTGGCTGACATGGTGCGGAAGGGATGGGTGCAGAAGTACCGCAACAAGGCTGAGCAGGTGCTCGAGTGCCTTCGCTTCTTCGGTGTTGCGAGCGTGACGCAATGGGAAGGTGTCTACAGAGCGCCACAGGCGGCGTTCCGCATGTCATCGGCGTTCGCATCCAAGCCCGGCCCGGTCGCAGCGTGGCTCAGGAAAGGCGAACTCCAGTCCCAGGAGATCCAGTGTGGACGCTACGACAGGGAACGGTTCATACGGGTCCTTGCTGATCTCCGGGGGCTGACGGCAGGTTCGCCGAGGGCGTCCGTCCCCAAGGTCGTGGAGCGCTGCGCCAACACAGGCGTAGCCGTGGTGTTTGTCCCTCAGGTGAAGGGGGCTCGTTGCAGTGGAACAGCTCGCTGGCTGACGCCAACGAAGGCGCTCATCCAACTCAGCCTTCGATACAGAACGAATGACCACCTTTGGTTCAGCTTCTTCCATGAATGCGGTCACATCGTTCTGCATCCGAAGAAGGCTGTATTCGTCGAGGCAGATGAGCGGCCGCGGAAGACCACCGAAGAACTCGAAGCAGATAGGTTCTCAGCCAACCTTCTTGTTCCCCCTGCGGACTACCAGAGGCTACTCAGTCTCGGGCCGCACTGGAGCCGAAGCACGGTCATCCGATTCGCGGATGGAATTGGCGTCGCGCCCGGCATCGTTGTCGGGAGGCTCCAACACGATGGGCTTCTTCCACACACCCACTTGAATGGCCTCAAGGAGAAGTACGAGTGGACCTGTTCAGCATGACGTGCTGACGTACAGGGCCCCAGGGTCCGGGCCCGCTTGGCTTGGCCCTGACCAAGACTGCGGAGAGGCTGCCGATGCAGCCCATGTCCGTCTCCACCGGAGGCCCAAGACCCGCCCGCCTCCTCTGCGGCGAGACCTATAGCCCGGACGAGCCCATGGGCTCGATCGTGCCCCATGAGGGCCGGAGGGCTCGCCAGGAAACAGGTGCGCACTCTCGCATCCCATCTTGGAGCCATCTTCGGCCGC
>JAGLDW010000252.1 GCA_023145395.1 Lentisphaeria bacterium
CGGCGGGGTCCGGGGCAGCGCCCCGATTCGTGTCCATTGGTGTCCATTGGTGGTTCCGCTTTCCCTGGGGACTGCCATACACAACGAGCAAGAAAAGGTGTCACACACATGAGAGAGTTTCCGGTAAAGACCTATGGGACAAGAGCTGTGGTCCGGGCATTTTGCGCGCTGGTGGTGTTTGCCGCGGCCTTTTCCGCCTGCGGACAGAACTTGCTGAAGAATGCGGGATTCGAGAATGCGGGAGGTGGAGGGGAGCGTCCCCGGGATTGGCGGCACGTCCATTTCCGCACGAACTCAACGGCTTCCTGGGGTACGGAAAATGCCCACGACGGCAAGCGTTTCGCGGTCTGCAAGAGTGCCACCAGCAAGCAGCGTGGCGCCTGGCGGCAGAAGGTTGCCGTGCCGGATGGGACGACTAGTGTGGTGGTTGGCGGCTGGTACCGGACGCGTAGGGTGGCTGCGAGCACGAGGCGCAGCGCATCCGTGCGGGTTCTTTTCCATCGAAGTCTCAAGAAATGGGACGAGATCGGGCTCAAGCAAGCATTCGTTCCACCAGCGGAGACGTGGACACAAGCCGAGGTGTTCTTCACAGTTCCAGCGGGTACGAAAGCAGTCGTTCTCGAGCTGTTCCACTGGCTGACACCGGGCGAGACACAGTGGGATGACGCATGGGTGCGCATTCCGACAGGCAAGGAGGCAAAGAGACTGATGGCAGCAGCCAAAGACCAAGATATGGAACGCTTGCGGCAGGAGTCCGGCGTGGATCGCGAGCCTGTGTTCGGGCGTAATCTGCCCTATACCCCGGCCGATGGATCGGTGGCGACTACCAACCCGCCTCCGTTCCTGTGGGTGCCGGCGGGAACAGGGGTGACCTACTCTCTTCAGATCGATCGGAAACCCGATTTCAGCAGCCCGGATATGATCCAGCGCGAGAAGCTCACCTGGTGCTGCGAGATGCTCACCCAGCGCCTGGCACCCGGGACCTGGCATTGGCGATACCGAGTGGCAAAGGGGAACAACACGACTCCTTGGAGCAAGACCCGCACGTTCACGGTTCCCCAAGACGTGCCGGACTGGATCTACCCGGGACGCGATGGTCTGCAGGTGTCGAACACACATCCCCGGCTCTTTGTCCGCGCCGACCAGCTGCCAGCGCTTAGAGAAAGAGCCAAGAATGGGGATCTCAAAGGCACGGCTGACGCACTCGTGCGCAGAGTGATGCGTTTCGCGGGCGAGGATTTGGTGCCGGAACCGGCTTGGCTGCCCAAGGATCGTGCCAAACGGGGACCGGCCTACACCTTGACCTTCCGAGCCACTCGCCCTCCCATGGACAAGATGGAGCGCGCTGGACTGGCCTACCTGCTCACTGGCGATCCCGCCTGCGGCGCCGAGGCCAAGCGGCGGGTTCTCCACTTCTTCTCATGGGATCCCCATGGCAGCACAAACGTCTTCCACAACGATGAACCGGCCATGTGGGTCATGATGCGGGGATGTCGCGCCTACGACTGGACAGCCAACCTCTTTACCGATTCCGAGAAAAAGCTGGTGGAGACATCCATGTCCGAACGGGCGGCGGACTTCTACAAAAAGATGAGAGGCAAGCCCTTCGAGAACAATCCGTTCGAGAGTCATGCGGGCCGTATCATCGGTTTCCTAGGCGAGGCGGCAATTGCTCTGGGACCGGATCACCCCGAGGCCCAGAAATGGCTGGACTACATTACGCATATCTACTGGGGGGTCTACCCAGCCTGGGGCAAAGAAGACGGTGGCTGGAACGAAGGGCCGGGCTACTGGAGCGCCTACATGTCGTTCGGACTGCATTTCGTGGTCGCCCTGCGCGAGGCAACCGGTGTGGACCTGTCGAAGCGACCCTTCTTCAGCGCGACGCCGTACTACAAGCTTTATCTGACGCCACCCTACTCCCAGATGTCACCATTCGGAGATGGCACCCAGTTCAAGCCGAGCCGTCCAGCCGGGTTGATGTACTGGTTCAGTTCACTGGCGAAGGACCCGGTTATTCGCTGGTACGCCGACAGCCTCGGACGTTCTGGCGGAAGCAGCATTCTGGGCATTGTCCTCAAAGACGACTCGATCCAGGGACGCCCCCCCTTCGGGCTTCCCCAGGCACGGTTGTTCGACGGGGTGGGCCTGGTCAGCCTGCACTCGGACTTCGGCAACGGCGACAACGACGTCATCTTCAACCTGCGTTCATCGCCCTACGGCGCCGTGTCGCACGGCCACAACGACCAGAACTGCTTCGTGCTCGAGGCCTATGGCGAACCGCTGGCCATTGCCTCGGGACACTACAATCGATACAGCTCGCCGCATCACGCCGGGTGGACGCGCGAGACCAAGGCGAAATGCGGCATCACCATGGATGGCGGCATCGGGCAGGACCGCGGCTGGCACGCCAAGGGACAGATCACGGCCTTTGTGCATGGCGCTGCGTTCGACTATGTCGTCGGCGATGCCACGCAAGCCTATGGCGGACGACTCGACCGGGCTGTCCGCGAGGTTGTCCATGTCAGACCGGGGGTGTATGTCATCCGCGACACACTCGCGAGCGCCGAAAAACGACGGTTCGAGTATTGGCTGCACGCCGTGGACAAGATGACGGTGGACAGCGATGCGAACGTGGTCACGATCACTCGTCCCAAGGCGGAGCTACGGGTGTCTTTTCTGGCGCCAGACGCGCTCGACTACTCGCAGACGGATGCCTTTGACCCGCCGCCGATGTGGCCGCCGGATCGGACATTCGCGAAGAATTGGCATGTCACGGCCACAATGTCCAAACCGGCCAAGACGACGGAGTTTCTGACGATCCTGGCGCCGCGCAAGACGGTGGACACAGCCGGACCGCTCAGCGCCTGTCGCAGATTGGCGTGCGAGAAGGGCAGCGCCGTGGAACTCGTCTGGCAGGATGGAAGTCGATCCATCATCGCGATGGCGGCGCCGGACAGTGCCGGCGGACTCGTTGTCGGCGACATTGTCTCCGACGGTTCCGCCTTGGCCGTCGCTCTGCGTCCCGATGGCACGCCGACCGGATGGATGCTGTCGGGGGGGACGAAACTGACGGTGGGGGGCCGCTCGCTCGTTGTGGCGAAGGAACGCGTTCTCGCTGCCGGCCGGTTCAACGACACACATGTGCGTGTGGATTCTTCGGGAGAGGGTGCTGCTCTGGACCTGTGGTGTCCACAGTCCGTCGGGAGCATTGTCTGCGCAGACGAGACGCTCCGTTTCGAACGCCCCGCTGCGGATCGCGTCGCTCTGGTCATGCCCCGTGGACGCAAGACCGCGTGGATCTGGTCGGGGAAGGCACCCGACACAGGGCCTGTGCAGGTCGAAATCCGCTGTGGCGGCGAGGTGTCGCGTCTTGCCGGATTCAGGTGCGACGATGGCGGTGCGTATGCGTCCGGAATGCTCCGCGCTCCGCGTGGCGCATACCAGGTTGCCATCCCTGCGGGGGTGCACTTCAACGGAGGGCTTTCGGACGAGAAGGGACGCGTGTGGCTGCGAGCCCAGGAGCATTGTGTGCTGAATGGCGCCGCGCTTCCCGCGACGTTGGACTTCAAAACCGTCCTCCCTGCAGCAGAACTGCCTGCCCAGCTTCAGAAGCAAATGCCCACTGTCGGCGCGATCGCGTTCGAGGCGGAAAAAAACTGGGCGGAGACGGGCGGGAAGATCCGCGTGAGCAAGGGTGGGCACAAGAATGTGTCGGGAGACGACAATCTCTGGGGCTGGAACAAGACCGGACACACCATCACCTGGTCCTTGGATGTACCGGCTGACGGCGACTACGAACTCTGGCTGGTTGGCGCGACGCAGACAGGACTGCTTGCCGAAGCGAAGGTCGACGATGGCGATGCACTGGCGCTCTGGTTTGCGCCTACCGGTGGCTGGGGCCGCAGCAAGGCCAGTGACTGGCGCGCCTATCAGTTGCGTACGGCAATCGGCGACCCGGGAACATTCAACCTGGCCAAGGGCAAGCACAATTTCGCCCTGACGAACCGCTCAGGCATGGGCCTCAACATCGACCGCATAGTCCTCGTGCGGAAGTAGAGCTCCAAGACACTCTGCGAACCGTGCAATGCGCCACGGTGGTGCTGCCCCCGTGACCCCCGCTGGGGAATCGTTGACTCCCCAGACCCCACATCAATGTTGGGGGGCACGCGCCGTGCGAAGCGCCCG
>JAGLDW010000253.1 GCA_023145395.1 Lentisphaeria bacterium
TCCGTGTCGAGAAAACATTGCTGTGTCATCTCTGTTTTCCGGACAGATGCAGGTGACGCTGTCAGGAAAACACCCATGCGGAGAGTCTGTTTTCCGGACAGGTGCAAGTGACGCTGTCAGGAAAACATCCGTGCGGAGAGTCTGCTGAACAGGGGAGGCGTGACAAGGAAGGGGGAAGGATGGAAGGGGAGGATGTGGGGGAGGATGTGGGGGAGGGGCGTGGTCAGCGGCCGAGGATCCGGCGAGCTAGGTGGGCGAGTCGGCTGAGTAGAGGCACTCGGCTGTGGGCGAGGGCGATGCGGAGGCTTTCGTCTCTGGCGAGGGCGCGGCTGCGGTTTGCCAGTCCCCCCTTCTGCATGGTGACAAGGGGGCAGTTGCAGTGCACAAAATGCATGCCGGCCTTGCGGCAGCGGTAGACGAAGTCGTAGTCGGCGCTGATCCTGTATCTCTCGTCGAAACATCCCACACGTTCGTATACGGTGCGGCGCACAAAGCAACCGGGATGCATGACAGGCATGAGCACGGGAAAGAGCCAGAATGGTCTTGGAGAGAGGATGCCCGGGGCGGGATCGTCCGGCCCTGTGGCAAAGCGGATGGGAGTGATGAGCAGGTCGGTGGCTGGTTTGTCGGTGAAGGCCTGCAGGACGGTCGCGGCGGTCGTCGGCTCGCACCAGTCGTCCGCATTGAGGAGGAAAACGAGATCGGCAGTGACGCGTTCGAGCGCGAGATTCCAGGCGTTGGGTATGCCTGCTATTCCTGTTGGGGTGGGAGGCTGACGGACGAGTTCGAGGCGGGTGCCGTCCGGGAGGCGTTCTCTCGTCTTCTCGATGATCGCGAGGGTCCCATCATCGGATCCTCCGTCGATGAAGAGGAACTCTGCCGGCGAAGGGTTCTGCACAAGCACGGAATCGATGGTGCGCTGGAGGGTCTCTTCTGCATTCAGGCAGATGGTGACGACCGCATAGTTCACGCTGGACGATCCCGTTTTTTGAAGACGTGGACACCGAGGAGACCCGCCCCCGCAAAGCCGGTCAGGCAGAGAAAGTGGGTCATGAAGAGAATGAAGCGGATCATGTCCAAGTCGGCGAACCCGGAGCGACTCCAACGCCAGAGAACAAAGCCAAAACCCGCGCATTCGGCAAGTGCCCATAGGATCAATAGCAAAAAGACATGGGCCTCGTCGAGGGAGATGAGTCGCCGGGTGACGGGCAAGGGACGGTCCGTTCCCGTCAAGTAGAGGAACCAGCTAAACACGTAGCTTTGTAGTCCGGCGCAGGCGACGGGAATGAGCATGGCCTGGGTGTGGTAGTCGAAAATTTGGACCCCCGCGATCGCCGTGAGCCCCTTGCCATAGGCGAGAAGCTGCATGGCGGAGGCCAGAACGACCAGCAGAAGTCCAGCCCATTCGAACATTTCGGGACGCTCGGAGAGGATGAACAACAGGTGGCGCATGCCATCCCGCCAGGTGCGCAGATGCGGAGTCCGCGAACGGCGGTCCGGACGCAGGCCCGAAGGCACCTCCGCAATCTTCGCATGGCTCTTGAGCGACTTGATGAGCAACTCGCTGGCGAACTCCATGCCCGTGGCACGCACGTTCCAGCTGAGAAAGGACTCGCGCCGCAGTAGGCGAAAACCGGAATTGCAGTCGGAGAAAGATCCCCGGTAGAGCAGGTTGATGAGCCGGGTCAGCACGGGAGTGCCGAGATGGCGGTGGAGGAAGGGCATGGCATCTGGCTCGACGCGCCCCGAAAGCCGGGATGCGATGACCATGTCGGCGTCGGTCTCAAGCGCCTTGCGGTAGAGCGTGCCCACATGTTCAAGCATGTAGCTGCCGTCGGCGTCCGCGAAGGCGACGTAGGTGCCGCACGCAGCCTGAATACCACCTCGGAGCGCGGCGCCGTAGCCCCTGGTCTCGACGGGCACGACGCGGGCGCCCTCGCGTTGGGCGATATCCCTGGAGTCGTCTGTGCTGCCGTTGTCGGCGACGATGATCTCCCACTGGGCTTCTGTCTGCTCCAACACAGTGCGGACTTCGCGAATGCATTCCGCGAGAGTTTCACTCTCGTCGAGACAGGGAAAGACAAAGCTGATGTCGATGCTATCCATGAATCCCTTCTGTCATTGTCTCTTTGGTCGTCTTTGCCGCGTTGTTGCCGCTATAGCGCAAGCATATCAGAACTCACGTGCGCGCGCAACTTGAACATGCGCGATGGGGACAAGGCCGCAACGAAGACACCGATTCCATGGACTGAGATGGACTGAGGACAGGGCAATGGGGCAGAGCCCAGACCCCGCCGGGGAACGCCAGCGCTCCCCGAACCCCACGTCAAGCTTCGGCGGACGCGCCTGGCGAAGCGCCCGGCTCTCCGTCCGCCGAAAGCGGGAACTCTCGCTAGCGCGACAGAGAAAGCCCCATTCCAGACGACAAACGAAGACGAGAAGTCATGGACGCTCGCGCCTTCTCCCATGCTCCGCCTCAATTCGCGAATCGTGCTCCGCGCCAGCGGCGGCCACCGTTTTCGGGCACGGAGAGCCCGGGCACTTTGCCCGGCGCGTGCCCGGAAACAGCCCTGTGGGGTCCGGGGAGCACCGGTGCTCCCCGGCGGGGTTTGGGGCTGAGCCCCATTGCCCCACGCGGAGTTCGCAGTGCGCTCACTCGGGATTGTGCATGCACGGGGTTCTGGCATGCAGGAGCGCTAGGCAGATCCAGATCCAGCGTTTGCTGAGGATGTCGTCCCAGAGGGAGACGAGGAGCAGTCCGACGACGAGGAACAGGGCAAGTTCGCAGCCACGTCGGAAGAGGTCTCGCGCGGTGGCGACCCAGAAACCGTACGCGAGTGCCACGGCGGGGAGGCCGAAGGAGGCGCCGATGTTCAGATACTCGTTGTGGGCGTCCATGTAGGTGGTGAAGCTCTTGGCGAGAAATTCTTGTTTGTACTGGCTGAGAATGGCGTGGGTGGTATCCCAGTCCGCGAACGTCGGATAGAGGGTGAAAACGGTGCTGCGTCCCACCCCGAAGACAGCGGAAAAGATGCTGCGCAGGATCATTTTGAGATAGATGACCTGGTGTACGGTGTACATGCCAAAGGTGGCGTGGTTGAAGAAGGGCGGTTGGTTCTGGAGGGGGAAGAATGGGTACAGAATCATAAGATAGAACGGGAGGAAGAGCAATGCGACGGCGCCTAGGGCAATCCCGCGCCAGGTTCGCATGCGCTTTGCCTGTTCGCCGACGAAGAATGCGGCCAGTAGCGCGGCGCTGAGGAGCATGTGGCGACTGACGGTCAGGCCCAGGGGGATGAGCGCGATCGAGGCGGCCACAGCCCAGAGCACCCAGCGTGGCAGGGAGGTCACTCGGAATCGTCCCCGTTGCGACAGAAGGACGCAGAGCACGGGCAGCGCGTAGAAGGATCCCAATAGGTTGGGGTGTTCGAAGGTGAAGAAGAAGCGCTTGGCGATGAACCCGAGGGTGGAGTCCTCGTACACGCCGTAGGTTTGCTGTGCGCCTGCGACGGCTTGTCCGGCGGCGAAGAGCCACATGGTCGCGAGCAAACCGAAGCCATACCACTGGAGGTCGCGACTGCCGAGTTTCGTCTCGCTGAAGAACGCGTAGAGCAGTGCCATGTAGGCAAAGATCGCCAGCTCGTAGATGTCTTTCATGCCGCCAAAGTGCGTCAGTGTGGACAGGGCGGCGAAGGCGAGGAAGGCGGGTAGAAGAATGTCCGGCATTCGAAACCAGCGACGGATGTTTCCTCGCAGCAGCACCACGAGGGCCAGCAAGGGTGCCAGCACATCGTGCGCGAACAGGGGACCGCGCAGGACGATGTTCATCGGCAGTAGAATCAGATAGATCCACGCAAGCCACGAGGCAGCGTGTTCGAGGTGAGCGCGCCAAGCTGCCGGGGTGTCTGAACTCTGGTTTGGAGCGATGCCGTTCAATGGCTCTCCAACCATTCGCCGACGGCGGAAATCACGCGGGTGAGCTGCCCGTCGGTGAGCTGGGCGTGAATGGGCAGGCTGAGGATGCGGCTGGCAAGTGCTTCGGTGACGGTGAGTGGGCCTGCGGGTAGGGCGACGCGGCCCTCGTAGGCCGGCTGTTTGTGCACGGGGACCGGATAGTGGATCAGGCTCCCGATATTCTGGTCGCGGAGAAACTGCTGGAGGCTGTCCCGCTCGGCATGCTGGATCACGTACTGATGGAAGACATGCTCGACATTGTCGGCGCGAACGGGCAGCGCGAGTGCGGAGTCCGCAAACGCATCATCGTAGTGCCTTGCCACCGCGCGTCGCGCGTCGTTTTCATCGCCGAGATGAGCGAGTTTGACGGCGAGCATGGCAGCTTGCAGGGGATCGAGGCGGGTGTTCATGCCAGCCAGGGCGCTCACGTAGCGTTCCTTCCAGCCGTACTCTTTGAGCAAGCGCGCTTGCTCGGCCAGGTCTTGGTTGTTGGTGACGACTGCTCCTCCGTCGCCCAGCGCACCGAGATTCTTGGTGGGGTAGAAACTGAAGGTGCCAAAGGCGCCAAATGTGCCGACCGTTTGTCCGTCGATCTTCGCGCCATGCGCCTGGGCGCAGTCCTCGATCACCGCGAGTCCGAACTCTTGCGCCACTTCCATGATTCCATGCATGTCGGCGGGTTGTCCATAGATGTGCACGGGGATGACAGCGGTTGCGGGCGTGCCCGTGGTCTTGAGAGCTTTGCATGCCTGGCGCAGTTTTGAGGGGCACATGGTGAAGCGGGCGGGATCCACGTCGATGAGTGCTGCCGTCGCACCGGCAAGCTCGATGGCTGCCACGGTGGCGACGGCGGTGTGGGAGACGGTGAGGACAATGTCGCCCGTCCCGATGCCGCAGGCGCGCATGGCTAGGTGCAGGGCGTCCGTGCCCGATGCCACTCCCACACAGTGGGCCGCACCCACGAACTCCGCGAACGCGGCTTCGAAGGTGTCCACTTCCTTGCCGCCGATGTACCAGCCGCTGTCAAGTACGCGCAGCGCCGCCTCGCGGATGTCGTCGCGGTAGGCTTCGTAGTTGGCCTTGAGATCGGAGGGGAGGAGAAAGGGTTGGTCGCTCATGATGGTGTCTTTCCTGCAGTGGAAGCGTGCGGGCCCTTACAGATAGTGCTGGAGATTCTTCCGGTAGTAGTCGATCGTCTGTCCGAGGGCGTCCTTGAGGGCGGTTTGCGGCTCCCAGCCGAGAGTGTCGCGGATGAAGGAGTAGTCGGAGTAGTAGTCGCCGATGTCGATTTTCTTTCGTTCTGCGGGGAACTGCTTTATGACGAATTCGCCTTCCCCGGCGGCTTCGACAAGCAACTTGGCGGTGTCGATGAGCTCAATGGGGGGCGCGGCACCGAGGTTGAAGGCTTTTCCGTAGGCTTCGTCGTGGGTGGCGGCCACGAGAAAAGCGTCCACGGCATCCTCGACGTAGTTGAAGTCGCGCAGCTGTTCGCCACCCCAGACCTCGAAGGGTTTTCCTTCGAGCAACAGGCGCACCCAGATGCCGAGAAAGGTTTGCCGAGCGTCCTTGATGCGCATGCGCGGGCCGATGGTGTTGGTGAGTCGCAGGGCACAGGCGCGGATGCCGTACACGTTGTTGTAGAGGATGTGGTACCACTCCCCCGCCATTTTGTTGATGCCGTTGACATCGACGGGGCGCAGGAGGTGCTTTTCGTCGACGGGCAGATAGTCTGGCTTGCCGTACATCTGGCGGGTGCTGGCGAAGACGATGCGGATGCCGGGGTTGAAATTGCGGCAGGCCTCCAAGATGGAGAGCTGGGCTTTGCAGTTAATCTCCAGGTCGGTCTCGGGGTCGCGCATGGAGTCCATGTGGCTTGTCTGACCGGCTAGGTTGAAGAGGAAGTCCTGCCCTTGAATCAGGTGCTTCATGCTGTGGTGGTCGCACACGTCCGAGACATTGACCGTGACATCATCGGCAAACTCGGCGATGTTGAAGAGGTTTCCGCCGTAGTTAGGATTCAGGTTATCCACGAGCGTCACATCCGCGCCGAACTGCACGAGGCGCCTCGCCAGGTTCGAGCCAATGAATCCGAGGCCACCAGTGACCAGCACGCGCTTGCCACCGAAATATTCCTGTTGTCTTGCTATCATATCGGTATTCCGGTTTTGGGAGTATGTGGAGAATTGTTTCCGAATGCGCTGTCTGCGGATCACGGATCGAGCTGCCGCACGCGGACGGTTTTACCCTGGATGACGATGGCCAGCTTGCGGATGCGATCGGGCTGAACGCCAGCCTCGAGCAGTTGGGTGCCGTAGGCCTTTCCCTCGATCAATCCCTGGAAATCATCCGTGCCTATACGGAATTTTGGCATCTGCTGCATTTTTCCTTTGACGTGAACTTGGGCCCCGTACTCGAATCTAGTGGTGACGGGGGGGATTTCCAAGCTCAAATCCCTGTCACGCGTAACCCCTCAGTCTCGTGGGGTAACCGAGGATGGCGAACACCAGCGGCATTCCGAAGCACTTGGAGGGCGGTTGCCCTCAACCGCCGTGTCCCCACGTAACTGAGGCGTTACCTCTAAGGAGGCACATGTCAGTTCCGTAGGTCTTACACACGATCTTGCAGGTT
>JAGLDW010000254.1 GCA_023145395.1 Lentisphaeria bacterium
GTCTGGCCGACGTACCGCTTGCGTCGCAGATCGAAGACGTGTCGGTTGACGGGGAAGCGGATCTTGGCGTTGACCGGAGCGTGATCTGCAATGTCGTCGTCTTTGACGACAGCCACGTACTCGGCTTGGCCATCGCGGAAGCGAACGGTCTCGCAGGCGCTGAGTCGGGTTCTTGTCTTGGCATCTGTGATATCCACCGCAGAGCGGACACCGTGTTGGGTCAGCGTCTGCCGCAGCGCTTCCCGGATGGACTGTTCCTTGCCATCGGTGCGTGCTGCCTGGTAGTCGCAGAGCGGACGGTTCATAAACACTCCCCGGCCTTTCCCAAACGCATTGCTATGGAAGACGACGGGCGCATCGGGATCGACGGTGGGCACTGTGGCGTTGACAGTGCAGCCAAACACATCGTCCAAAGCTGCTGTGGCGAGGTCTTTGCAGTGTCCGTCCATGATGCCCGGGTACACGTCCGCGATGACCAAACCTCCCGCTTGTGCGAATGCCTTGATGGCGGCGATTTCCTTGTCGCTAAGCGCGCAGGAGGCGGGCATGACGAAGACGCGGTAGTCTTTGAGAGCACCCTGTTCGATCTGTTCGTAGGAAACGAAATCGTGCTGAAGCCCCAGATCTTCGATGGCCAGGATCGCGCCTCGATGCGCCTGGTCGAGAGGACGTTCAAGGAGCGTTCCTCCATGCACGCTGGCTTGAGAATAGTGGATGGCGATGCCGTCGCCCAGACGTTCGGCGCCCAGCAGCAACTCGCCGATCCCCGCTTTGATCTCAGCATGCGATTCCGCCATCCATTCCATCTGCGGAGTGGGGCGTAGATCCGGGAAGAGAGCGGCTGGCCCCGTTCGGTAGGCCATCCAGTACCAACTGCTGTTGAAACCGTTGAACAGCAAGTTCCAGGGAATGCGCTTGGCCGAGATTTCGTCCTCGTTGCCGATCCCGTTGTGCCAGGCGCCGAGCAGGGCATTGGGTCGGCGGAACGAACGCAGATACTCGATCTGCGCCCAGCGCAGACAGTAGACTTGGGTGAGGTCGCAGGCTTGGCAGAGCTGGTAGAAGTCGTAGCCGTGCCAGCTGTTGAGGGTGAACACTCCGTCGAAGCCCACTCGGGCGCCGGGATCGCTCTCCCGGATGACTTGACGGCCCAGAATGTGGGCTTGAGTGAGAACGCCATCCATGTACCGCCGGTGATCCACCCATCGCGCATGCTGACCGCTTTCCTTGGCCTCTTTGAAGGTTGTCGGCATGACGTCGTTCCAGGTGGCGAACTTTGTGTCCCACTCAGCATTCAAGGCTGCGAGGTCCGCATAGTGCTTCTGCAAGTAGGTGCGGAAGGCAATCAGGCAGGTTGGCGACTGGCAGACATCCAGCTTTGCCGTGACCAGGAAGTTCTCGTCCCCGAGGGTGTAGGCGATTGGGCCGTAGGGGGCGGCTGCCTTGGCGCGTTCACGGAGGCCGGCGGTCCAGGCATCAAGGTGGGCTGGATCGGTGAGACAGGGCTTCCTTGCGAGTCCGGTCTTCTGTCTGGAGGCGATGCGGGTGATGTAGGGGATGGGGCGGAGAGCGGTCCAAGCGGCATTTCGACATGCGGCATCCATGCCCTCGGCACTCGCGCCCGTCAGGCCCGGCATGTCCAGCGAATCGACCCCCATGTCGGCGAGGGTTTGATTGACGGCGGACTGTGTCCAGTTGTTGAGCGCCATGCTCCACATGAGGAAGATGAAATTGTCCAGATCGCGGTTCGGAATGGTGAACTCCGCCTGTGCCCAGTCGATCTTGCCCTCTGCATCGGAGAGTGTCGCCTCGATCCGGTGCATGGTGCAGAGGGATGGTGGCAGAGGAGTGGAGAACACGTGCGATGTGGCACCCGCTGCGAGGCTGATGGTCTGCTTGGCCACGACACGTTCGTAGGCGTCAGTGACCGTGAGAGTGAGGTTGGCGCCCGGCTGTGTGTTGCGGAGACCAATTGTGCCGACGAGGGGTACCCCCGGCGCCAGGACGGTGGATTTCAGAGCGATGTCACCGAGACTCGAGGGGGAAGTGGTCTCGAAGGCAATGCTGGCCCAGTCAATGACCGCGCCGTTGGCACGTTTGATGGTGACATCCAGGAAGTGCTCGCCACCGCGTCGCAGAGCGAGATTCAAGGGCACGTCCACTTTGCCATTCGTCAAGGTGATTGTCTTCGTGTGCTCGAACTCGGTGTTTCCCTTGCCATCTTGAACATGAATCACGAGTTCGGTGCCCGGGATGGCGCCCATCGCCTGCACTTGGACACTCTCCATGGTGAGATCGATGATGCTGGCCACGGGCTCGCGTTTGGCGGCCCACAGAACCGCTTTGGCAACGAGAGCCTGGAAGTATTCGTAGTCTGCCGGGACGTAGTCGTAGGCATGGGCCACGGACGGTGTGAGGGAGAGATTGATGTTTGACAAGACAGGTTGGTTCATCTGGAGGACGCGTCCCTCACCCACCGTTTCGCCGCGTGTGAGAAGGCCTTTCTCCCCCGGCTCCTGCCAGCCAAAGTCCCGGAGCACTGGCAAGGCCTCGATGGGCAGGATCGCTTGAAAGGGAGTCGGCTGGCTATTTTCGCCGAGGATTGCTGTCGCGATGGTGCGCCCCATGCCTGTGGCGACCAGACCCGTCCCCGCCCGGACTTTGGCCGCGATCTTGTCGATGAAATAGTCCGGTAGGATGTCACGCTTCACATCGCCGATGACAATGCAGTCGTAGTCCCCTTTCAATTTTTCTTCCAGATCGCCAAGCAAGGAGACGGCGTTGCGCTTTTTGTACCCGTACAGTTCGAACGAGCCGTACAGCTCAAGCCAGCGTTTCTCGAAGAGGACATCGCGTTTGCTCACGGAGAAGGTCGTGACATCGAGATCCAGGCGCTGCGCCAGTTCGATGGTCTCGCGCTGGCTCCAGGTGGGCGCGATCACCAGGACGCGAACAGGTCCGCCATCCAACGGCTTCGCCCAGCGTCGATGGGGAGTTGCGATCTCCGCGGTGAATGTGTCGTACGGGGTCGATTCGAACTTTCTGGCAGTCTTGAACAGGCTGCGCCGCGCCTCCGGAAGGATCTTGACGACGGTACCGGGACTGGACCAGTCGGACGCCGCGACGCTGCGCAGGTCGGTGAGGGAGGAAGAGGTGTTTTTCTTCAGATACGCGATGTTCGCAGCGTTGTCGTCTGTTTCGGCAAAATCCCAGATCGCGACGCTCGCGCGACCGGATTC
>JAGLDW010000255.1 GCA_023145395.1 Lentisphaeria bacterium
CGACACAGAAGTTCTTCGGCCAAGGGGGTGCGCGATCCACGGCGGCCTCGTCCGCAAGACGCCCATCCACGTAGAAGAGGATCCGCCCCGGCAACTCGTAGCTCAGCGCCAGATGATGCCACGAACCAGCCTGCCAATCCGCCACAGGACAGTGCAGAAACACCTTCTTTCCCTGGTCCGAGAACTCGAAGTAGACGGCCATGCCAGATCGCTTGTATTTGTACACGAACAACTTGCCGAACTTTGTGCGACCACCGACCATGGTCTGCAAGAGCATGTGGACCTTCTCGTCATCGCCTTGCCAGTCCAGTGGTTTGACCGTCAACTCGAGAGTTCCCTTCCCGGCAGGCAGGCACTCCGCAGTCGCATAGCCCACCGAGGCCGCGTCCGCGCCAATCGTCAATCCCCGCACCGTATGCGCCATGGTGTCGAAATCGAACACGGGCTTCTCAAGCAAATGAACAGTGCCTGGCACTGGCTTGCCGTGCGTGTCCCTGCCCTCCACAGAATCCATGCTCCGCGAGTAGTCCGCAAGAAAGACCAGGCTACTGGAAACGCTTTCACTGGTTTTCGTCTCGAAAACCATCGCGTGCCCCTGAAGTCCATATCGGGGATGCTGCTGCTTCACGGTCCAGAATGCCGCCACCAATTCTCCACCGCGCATGACGGGCGTAAAGTGTCCGCCGTAGGCCAGCGTTCCCGGTTGATCCTCCAGGTAGCGACTGGTGCTCGCGGGCAAGAAGTTCCCGGCCGGATCAGGCGACATCAGATGGGAGATTTTGATTCCGCCAACGCCAGTTCCCTGCTCGATGACAAAGAGATGCACCGCGCCTTCAAACACCACCGCGCCGGTCAACTCCTGGGCCCGCACACCCTTCGGACGCGTCGTCACACGTGCCGCAGCAGCCCACGACGCAGGATTCTGCGGAGTCCGCGAGGCTGTGTGGACGATGTGATACCCGCCAGCGGTGGTCCGGTGATACAGATGAATCCGCGGATCGCCTGGCACCATCACCAAGGCGGGATCATCGTCCTCGCCGGGCGTGTCGCTGATCGCCGCGGCCGTCTTCTGCCACGGCAGGTCTTCCGGATCGCTCCCCGACCAAGCCAGACCGATGCCTCGATGCGTGAACGCAGCCGTGCGGCGCGCACTAAACGGGACCCACAGACGCCCATCATGAAACACCATGCCCGACGGACTCGCCACTCCATGCGCGTCGTACGAATCCCCCTCCCCCTGCGGCACCGCGACACCATGATACGTCCATTGGCGAAGGTCCGGACTCGACCAGAGATGCAGTTCGGTCTCGTAGGTGTTGGGGTGGCGCGGACTCCGCAGGGGAATGACATCCCCCACCAAGTAGAAGCGTTGCTTCCCGGGATGCCAAGCCACCGCATGCTCGCGAATGCTCGCGCCCCCGGCAATTGGCTTGTCACCAGTCAACGCCAGCGTGCCCAGAATCTCGGTCTGCCGCTTCAACGTCACATCCGTCATCGCCACATCCCCCGCATCCCCGGCAACCGCGCACGTCACGATCCAACCCAAAACCAATCCCGGCACCAGCCAACAGCATGAACGATACAATGGACCTCTCCGTTCAGAACAAACACAGGCACCCATACTACTGCACGGCTCCTGCCCCTGCAACTTGACTGCCCTGCCCGCTTCACTTATTTGCCTTCGGTCCGTGTCCACCGTATTGTCATCCATGCCCGGAGCGGCCCCTGACAATGTCAACTTGCACGACAGAGGGTCGGAGACCGGCGGGAAATCAGAAAAAGGAGATCCAGACCATGGCCGACCAGAGAGACGATCACATCATCTTGGCGATCCACGTGACCGATCGCGTCGAGCAGGCATCCAGTGTCCAGGCCGTCCTGACCAACTGTGGCGGAAACATCAAGACCCGCATCGGCCTTCACGAGGCCACCAACGGTGCCGCCTCCCCCAATGGCGTCATCCTCCTCGAACTCGTCGGCTCGGATGCCCAGGTCCAGGCACTCATCGCCTCCCTCAACGACATCGTCGGAGTCGAGACCAAAAACATCGTTTTCGGACATTGATCCAATGAACAGCAGCAAAATGTGAAGAAGTTTCCGCGCCGGCCCCAAACCGTGAATCCGATCTGGCGACGACGCTCAACGGCAGCGCTGATGATGGCCGGCCGGCTTCTTCTAGGCATGGGCTGGCTATGGGCAGTGCTGGCTCTCTCCCACTTCCCTGCCTGGCCTGGCTGGGCCAGAGGCGTGGGTGCCCTCTTTTGGTTGGAGGCAAGCGTCATAGTCTGGCGCACGTCCTCTCTCCGAAAAACAGCCACACCACTACTTCTGGGCGGCATTGTCCTGGTCGGCCTGCTGTGGGCGTTCAACCAACCGTCGAACGAGAGAGACTGGGTGCCAGACCAGGCACGAATTCCCACGGCTCGGTTCGAAGGCAGCATCGTGACGATCCGGAACGTGCGCCACGCCACCTACCGCACCACGAACGACTTCGACGTGGTCTGGCACGAGCGGCAATACGACCTCGACGCCATCTCCACAGTTGATTTCGTTGTCGAGCCGTTCCGTCTTTGGGGGGGACTCGCCCATACCTTCCTGACCTTTGGCTTCAAGGATGGAAGACACGTCGCGATCTCTGTGGAGATTCGTCGCGAGCAGGGCGAAAGCTTCGGTTTTCTCAAGGGCATATTCCGCAATTTCGAGATCGCCTACGTCATCGCAGACGAACGGGACCTGATCGGGCTGAGGGCGAACGTCCGCAAGAGCGCCGTGTACGTATATCCCGGACGGGTCACGCACGAACAGGCCCGAGCATTGTTCATGGACATGCTCGGGCATGCCAACCGGCTCGCCGAGAAGCCGGTTTTCTACCATTCGATCACCGACAACTGCACCACACGCGTCATGGACCATGTGAACATGTTCAGGACGGACAAGATAGGATTTGGCTGGCGAACACTCCTGCCCGGATACACCGACGCACTCGCCTGGGATCTGGCACTGATCGATTTCGACGGCACTTTCGACGAAGCCCGGCAACGCTTCCGGATCAACACGCGCAGCGCATTCGGCGCGGACGAAAAAGGCTGGTCAAAACAGATTCGCAGCAGCAAGTAACCTATCAACATGCCACAGTGCCCGCCCAACATCGTGTTCATCTTGGCCGACGACTTGGGCTACGGCGACCTCGGCTTCCTCGGCAACGACACGGTTCGCACCCCAAACCTCGATGCGCTCGCTGCCGGTGGCGCATGCCTGACTCAGCACTACTCCGCTTCCCCACTCTGCGCCCCCGCACGAGCCGCCCTGCTCACCGGACGCTACAACCATCGCACGGGCGCTGTGGACGTCCCTTCCAATAGAGGCCTGGACCGCATCGCCCTGGCCGAGCGCACCATCGCCGACTTGTTCTCCGCGCATGGCTACGCCACGGGCATGGTGGGAAAATGGCATAACGGTCTCCACGACTCGCGCTACCATCCAAACGCCCGCGGCTTCTCCGAGTTCGCAGGCTTTCTCAACGGCGGGATGGACTACTACCGCTGGGTCCTCGATCGCAATGGAAGCGCGGAATCCGCAGATGGCCGGTACCTGACCGATGTGTTCACGGAGGAGGCGCGCGCCTTCGTGCGCAGGCACCGTGCACACCCCTTTTTCCTCTACCTCGCCTACAATGCGCCCCATGCACCCTATCAAGCACCCGAGGCTCTTGTCCAGAGGTATCGCGAAACAGGACGGTTCACGGAGGAGGTCTGCCAGCTCTACGCCATGATCGAGCGCATGGACGACGGGATCGGCAAACTGCTGGACGAACTGACTGCTCAGGGCCTGCGGGACAACACGATCGTCGTCTTCACCAGCGACAACGGCCCCTATCTCGGAGGGCAATTGAACCGGTACAACGGACCATTCCGAGGAGCAAAGGGAGATGTTCTCGACGGAGGGATCCGCGTGCCCTGCATGATCCGCTGGCCGGACGGACTGCCCGGCGGCGCAAACCTGCACGCCATGACCCATTTCTGCGACTGGCTTCCCACTCTCGCCGCTCTCGCCACCTGCAAAAGCCCGATGCCACTTCCTCTCGACGGATGCGACCTGTCACCACTTCTTCGAAACGAGATGGCGACCAACTCCGCCGTGCGTTTCTGGCAGCGGAATCGGTACAAACCCATGCCGCACTGCAACGGCGCCATGCGCGATGGCCCGTGGAAGCTTCTCTGGCCCATGCGCGAGGGCGCGGACCGGAAGGATCCCCGCGACAACGAACCCTATCAGCATGGACTCACAGCCGCCCACAGAATCATGCCCATCGCGCCGGAACTCCCGAATGTGGATATCGGACCGCCAGCACCACCGCAGTTGTTCCACATCGATGACGACCCGCACGAAGATCACGATCTCGCAGGCGATCATCCCCAGCGGGTCGAATCCATGACGCGCGCCTGGGACACCTGGTTCGAGGAGGTCAGCAGCGAATGGCTGGCAGCGTGGCGCGAAAACACCGCACGGTAGAGTGCGGTGCCTCGCGGGGACGCTCGCGCTCCAGGAAAGGCACGGCCGCTGGGGACATCGGCCCTCCATGAATTTGCGCAGTTCGCACATGCACGGTGCCATTGGAGGGCGAGGCTCTGACGAGCCAGTCCCACGTCCTCGGGGGACGCGGACAGCGCGTTGCGCAGTCCGCAGGGCACGGCCGCTGGAGACATCGGTCCTCCATGGGGGCATAAAAAACAGGACCAAGAAAAAGGGCTTGCCGCGAATGATTCGCGGCAAGCCCTGTGTGTTCGGGTCCGGGAACTAGTGTCAGACCGTCTTCTTCAACGACTTCTGAGTCAGGAGAGAGACGACAACCAGGGTGAGGAAGCTGAGAGGAATCGACACGATTCCTGGCTGGTTCAGCGAGATCATGGAGTCGGCGGGGTTCATTCCGTAGATCTTGTACATGTCCGGGGAAATCAGAATGATGCCCAGCGCGCTGACCATGCCGACGATGATCGAGGCGACAATGCCCTTTGCGGTCGTCTTCTTCCAGAACAGCAGCATGATGATGGCCGGCAGATTGGCGGAGGCCGCCACGCTGAATGCCCAGCCAACCAGAAAGGAGACATTCTGCCCCTTGAACTTGATGCCAAGGAAGATGGCGATAATACCAACGCAGACAGCGGCGATCTTGCCGGTCAGGACTTTCCGCTCATCCGTCATCTTCACCCCGCCGAACCGGTCGATCAAGTCGTGGGCAACGGCGCCGGATGACGCCACGATCAAACCGCTGACCGTGCCAAGCACAGTGGCAAAGGCGATCGCGGAGACGATGGCGAAGAGGAGCGTTCCAAAAGAACGAGCCAGCAACGGTGCCGACATGTTGCTGCTCAGCGGATTGAGAACACCGTTCACGGTCGCGCCCAAGCCTAGGAACAGGGTCAGAACGTAGAAGAAACCGATCGCGGCGATGGCCAGGATCGTGGATTTGCGTGCGCAGGCCGGACTGGGGACGGTGTAGTAGCGGATCAGAATGTGCGGCAATGCGGCCGTGCCGCAGAACAACGCCAGCATGAGGGAGATGAAGTTCAGCTTGTCGGACCAGTTCCCCTCGACTTTGAACTTCATTCCGGGGCGCATGAACTTGTTGCCCGGAGTGTCGATGAACGTGAAGACCGACACCTCAGTCTGGCCGTCCTTGATCTTCAATTTCTTCGACACGCGCACAATGGTGTCCTTGTCGCTGATCGCAGAGAGGAAGCCGGCTGGACTCAGAGCTCCGGTTTTGGCCGCCTCGCCAGTCTTTCCGCAGATTTTCGTGAGGTTTCCGACCTGCCGCAGATGATTGCCCTTGCTCTCTGGCTTGCCATTGATCATGACAGTGCCATCGGGCTGTGTGTACATCCACTGCGCCTCGGTCAGCTGAACGCCAGCGGCGCCAGTCGCAGACACGCCCCACCAGGATTCCACGCCGCCCTGGGATAGCTTGGCCACATGCTGGTCGGGCAGATAGCTGCTCACGGTGTACGACGCGTCCTCAAGGGCGAGACTGTGTCCGGCCATGCTAGCCTGCAGGACGGCAGGTTCATGGAAAGGCACTTGCCCCCCCTGATCCGGCGTTGTGCTCAGACCGCGAACGCACATGGCAACGGTGATCACCACGGAGAAGACGATCAGCAAGGCACCCTTGAGGAACTGCACGTAGGTCGTCGAAGCCATGCCAGCTGTGGCCACGATGATCACCACGATGACACCCACCATGACCACGCCAGCCGCATGCGAAAGGCCCAGCAAAGGCTGCACGAGAACACCGGCGCCGACCATCTGGGGAATCAGATAGAAGATCGAGACGACCAGCGTGCTGATGGCGGCGACCAGCTGAATTCCCTTCGAGTTGAACTTCGAGTCCAAAGCATCCGTAAAAGTGTATTTCCCAAGCCGTTTCATCGGCTCGGCCACCACGAACAACGCCACAATCCATCCCGCCAGATACCCAATGGAGTACAAAAA
>JAGLDW010000256.1 GCA_023145395.1 Lentisphaeria bacterium
GAATCCCGGCAGAACCCGATTCGGCCTCCTTGCACCGGCGCACATGAAGCGGCATGGTTTGCAGGAACTGGCAGACGCCACCTGATTCCAAGCGCACCACAGGAGAGAAAACATGAGTATCACGCGTTTCGCACTCTGCATGGCAGTCTGCGCTGCATGCACTCTTGCCACTGGTTGCGTCAACTACGCCGCGCCTGTGAAACCGCCACGCGGCGGCATCTTCACCATGGTCAAAGGCCCGATCGACACCGACATGGCGCAGACACCGCGGCCCGCGACCCTCAAGATCGGCAAAGCGACCAGCAAAGGGGTGCTGGGCCTGTTCGGGTGGGGCGATGCGAGCATCGAGAAAGCGGCGGCCAACGGCGGACTCGTCAAAATCCACTATGCCGACTATGAGTTCGTGTCCTACGCGGGTGTCTACGGCACCTTCACCACCGTCGTCTATGGGGAATGAGTCATGCAGCAGCACCTGCGCACGATAGGCAGCTTGGCGTGGTTTCCACTTCTGGTCGGCATGCTGATTCCAGCCCAGGGTTGCGCCACCTACAATGCGCCTGTGAAACCGCCGCGCGGCATCTTCACCCATATTCGCGCGCCCCTGACCACGAAGTT
Source organism: Lentisphaeria bacterium (assembly GCA_023145395.1). GTDB lineage: Bacteria > Verrucomicrobiota > Lentisphaeria > Oligosphaerales > Lenti-02 > JAGLDW01. Next base: position 616 of record JAGLDW010000256.1, read on the forward strand.
CGGAAACACGCCCTGCGGAAAGGCCACGCGGAAAGCCTCCTCCGCACACTCTCACTACGCCTGTCCGTACGGCCGCTACTCGGTTGCCATTGGCTCGGCCAACATTGAGAAGGCGGCGCGCAAGGCGGGCATCACTGAGATCGCCTATGCGGACTATGAGTACATCAGCATTCTCTGGCTCTACAGCCGTTTCACCATCAACGTGCACGGAAACTAACCGGGAAGAGTCTTTCCTGGCGCGAAAGAGACCACAACCATGTCATACGCCCGTGCGAATATCTCGCGCATGTCCGGCTACGTCCCCGGCGAGCAACCGAAGGACAAGCAGTACACCAAACTCAACACAAACGAAAACCCCTATCCCCCGTCGCCCAAGGTTTTCGAGGCACTGGCCAACCTCAATCCGGAATGCCTGAGACTCTACTCCGAACCAGTCTCGCGGGATCTGCGCGGTATCGCCTCCGAATGGATTGGACGCAGCCCGGAGTGGGCACTTTGCGGCAATGGATCGGACGATCTTCTGACCATCGCCTTCCGCACGTTTGTGGACCAGGACCAACCGGTCGCCTACACCATGCCCAGCTATTCGCTCTATCCCGTGCTTGCCGATCTGCAGGGCGCCCAGCACAGGGTTGTCGAGTTGGACGACCACTTTCGCCTCCCCCTCGACGCGGCCGCACGCGCCCGCGGCGCCTCTCTGTTCATCGTCAGCCGCCCCAACGCCCCCACGGGAAATGCCTTCCCTCTCGATGCCATGCATCAGCTCTGCAAGGACTTCGAAGGCGTGCTCTGGATCGACGAGGCATATGCCGATTTTGCCGACGACAACTGCCTCGAGTTTGTGACCCAGTATCCGAATGTCGTTGTCTCGAGGACGCTGTCGAAAAGCTACTCCCTGGCTGGCATACGCCTCGGCGTGGCATTCGCGAACCCCGATCTCATCTCCGAGATGATGAAGGTCAAGGACTCGTACAACGTGAACACAATGACCCAGTTGGTCGGAGCGGCGGCGTTGCGTGATCGCGGGTACATGCGGCATATCGCGGAGCGAATCCGGGCAACCCGGAGCAAGGTGACCGGCGAGTTGACCGCACTTGGCTTCCATGTGCTTCCGTCGCAGGCGAATTTTCTGCTGGCAGAGCCACCGTGCGATGCGGAGGCGCTGTTTCTTGCGCTTCGCGACCGGGGATTTCTCGTCCGCTACTTCAAGCAGGAGAGGATTCGCCAGTTCATCCGGGTAACCATCGGCACGGAAGAGCAGATGACGGCCTTTGCCGAAACCGTGTCGAGCATTCTGGCGGCGGGCTTGTAGCCGTCGTCGGCGGGTCGTGTGCACATCCGCCGCCTCTTGCACTCTGCGGGCTAACTATGTATGGTGGTCGAGGTGGGATGGCTGTGCCCGCCTGTCCTGTCGCCGATGGGACACAAAAATGATTTCAGCAGCACGCTGCTACAGAAAGGGTAGAGATCATGACGGATATCATGTGGTTTGCGTATAGTTCCGGTTACGTGGCCGTCGGGTGCTTCATGCTCGTCATGGCGAAGAAGTTTTTCGACTTGCTCACGCCATACTCCCTCGAAGTGCAGTTGACCACCAAGGACAATACGGCAGTCGGCGTTCTTCTCGGAGGCTATCTCGCTGGCGTGGCAGCCGTGCTTTGCGGCGTCTTCATCGGCGACACCGCCGAACTTACTTTCGCCGCCTTCCTGTCGGAGCTTGGTCCAGCCATCGGGTACGGATTTCTCGGAATCGTGCTGCTGTTCATTGCCGGCATCGTCAACGACAAGGCCATCCTGCATAGTTTCAGTAACACTGTGGAGATCATCACGCGCAGGAACACCGCCGTGGCTCTGGTCATGGGCGCGGGCTATCTCGGTTCTGGAATCATCATCGCCGCCGGGATCATCGCCTGCTCCGGTGTGCTCTCGGCGATCCTCAGCTTTGTCGTCGCCCAGGCGGCACTCGTCGGTTTCTGCATGCTGTACCAAAAACTGACTGCCTACGACGATCAGAAGGAACTCGGCGAGGAGCAGAATGTGGCGGCGGGCCTGGGGACTGCTGGCAGCATGATCGCGTACAGCATGATCGTGGCCAAGGGCCTGGCCAGCCGAGAGATGGAATGGTCGCAGCTCGACAACCTGCTCAACCTGCTCTACTATGCGATCGGGGGTTGCATCCTCCTTTTCGTCGCCCGTTTCATCTGCGATCGCCTCTTTCTTCCCAAGAGCGCCATCAGCGTGGAAATCGTCAAAGACCGCAACCTCAACGCGGGCATCCTCGAAGCCGTTCTGGCCATCAGCCTCGGCGCGATCCTGCTTTGCTGCCTCTAGGGAACAGCGCCAGCGAATCAACAGCGGGCAACGGGAGAATCTGCAATGAAGACGCAGCCCAAACGCAAATCGTACACGATGGTCGCTGCAGGACTCGCCTCCGCCGCGTTCCTATCCGGATGCAGCAGTGAGAAGAAGCAGTGGACGAATGCCCCGGGAACCCGGGGCTTCATCAACCTTGACGCGGTGAAGGAGGCCTTCCTCAACTACCCTGTAGTCGATGATTTTGAGAATCGGCTCAACGAGGTCTACGAGGGCGACAACCTCGTCCTTGTGTCTGCGGAGAAACGCGGCAATGGCTTCGTGGTCATGGGCAAGGAGGATCTGAACGGCAACAAGGAAGTGGATGGGAACAACGTCGACGACTTGCTGTTCACGATCGTGGTGGACCGTCGGCGCGCCACGCTCAAGGGAGCGGGAATCAATGACTACTACACAGAATCGTTCGCCTATGATCCCCGCCCTCCAGAAGAACGCTACATCAGTAGCCATCCCCACTACCATCACCACAACTCGTTCTACTACTGGTACAGAACGCCCATGTGGGGTGGCTACTATACGCCCTACCCCCGCTACACAATCATCAACACTCACCGCACCACGTATCGCGGCTCCCCGACTTTCGGAAGCCAGATCAAGTCCAACGACAAGTTCGCCACCAACCAGAGCAAGACAAAGGGCAAGGCGTTCCGGTCCAGCGCCAACAGCACCAGCCAGGCTAGAAAAACCTACGTCAAACGGTCCACGGGCGACTTTTCGCGCACGGTCAAAGCGAAGAAGGGCGGTTCGAGCTGGGGCAAGCGCGCCGCCATGAAAAGCAAGACTGGGTACAGCGGATCCAAGGCGTTCGCCAGATCGTCCGGACGATCCGGCAGCTCTTTCCGCAGTTCGGGGCGTGGTGGCTTCCGCGGCTCCTCCGGCTTCTCCGTCTAGAGGTCTCACATTTGGGATTTTCGATTTCAGATTTCCGATTTTCCAGGAAGCTGGTTGATAATGGCGTCGTGGTGTGGTGGCTCGTAGAATCTAAGATCCAAAATCACAAATCCAAAATATGAGTAGGGGACATGTCACCATGGCACCTGCATTCCGCAAAGAACTCCCCGGCGCAGAGTGCTTCTTCCAACCGGATGACTTGGCCGACTACGAGGACGATGCCTGGGATATCCGGATCTCCCTCCCCGAACAGCCGTTGGACGAAGCCTTCTACTTCACCATCGACGATCCGGTACTCGCCGAAATCTCGGTTGGACGTCTACTCGAAGACTTCGCTCTCAACGTGTCCCGCCGGAATGCTCTCGACGTGGAGGACTATCCGGACCTTCCGTTCCTGCAGGAGGAGTTGGCCCAATACTGGATGAATGGGGAAAAGGGCCTTCTCGAACTGTCCTTCCACGTGAACAACGACCCGTCCCCAGCGCCACTCGACCTGCACACTCCGGCCTCTCACGTCATGGGTGTCTGTCGCTATCTCGACGATTCCCATGACTACAGGCTGCTGGACCTTGTCATGGTCGCAACCATACCCGATTCGGACCCGACCCAAGCGGCACAGGCAAAACAAGAGACGGGCTCCCTGCAGCTCCTGCTTTCCCTGGACTGCCTCGAGGACGATGACTGGGACCGATTCGAACTGCAGCCCACCGTGCAAGCATGGCTGAGGCAACACACTCAGGGATCGCCGGCACTGGCCGAAGCGCTGTCAGCTCTGGAAGACCGGGGCGACCTCGCAAAAGGCATGGGCGAGGATGGTGCTCCGACGCTCGACCTGTCAGAGCAGGGACAGCGCCGGGCCGCAGAATGCTGGAGCGAAGCCGAACGGCTCGACCAGACCTATGCGCCATACGCGTCCGTCTCCGTGCATCCTCCTGCTCTCGGGGTGCCCGGCGGGTTCGACATTCGGACACAGCTGATGGAAGTGGATGGACTGGACCTGTTTCGAGCCATCGCGCTTGGCGCCATGCACGGGGACGAATCCCTCACAGACGCCTTCGAGCTTGAGCAGAGTCTGAAAAGCGAAGTGCTCTTCAGACTGATACGCCACACGCTCGCCTATCGCACAGGCTTCACAGGCGACACGTTGAGCCATCTTCGGAAAATCTAGACCAAAAGAAAACACCCGACGCGGAAACCGCGTCGGGTGTTTGTAGTCCGTTTGGTGATGCCAGAGCTTTAAACCCTGTGGCCGTTGCCTTTGGCATCACCCAATGTCGTTCAACATGTTCTGATAACTACTCAGTGTCAAGACTACCAGTGCCGCCAATAGTGTATTCGATGTTGCTGTCCTGGTACCAGGCACTGCCTGCATAGCCCTTGACATGGCCATCGCCGAACAGAATGTTCGCGTATTTGTTGTGGTTATCGATGTGATCACGGGCCAGAGCCGTAGCTGTGCCACAAGTGTCTTCGCTCTCATCGCCATCGTAGTCGTAGGAGACGCTGTCCGCATCCAAAACATCTGTTCCAGTACCAGGAGTGTGCGTGGTGCTTGGGCAGATGTAGACCTTGTAGGTGGTCAGATAGTCGTTCTCACGAAGAATCTCTAGACCAGTCTCATTGTCTCCGTCCGGGAACTTCTCATTGAAGTCCTGCGAGTACATGCGCATCGCAAGTCCCATCTGCTTGAGGTTACCGGTACAGTTGATGCGGCGAGCCTTCTCACGAGCCTGACTCAGAGCAGGCAGCAGCATGCCGGCGAGGATGGCGATGATCGCGATGACCACCAGCAGTTCGATCAGTGTGAACCCTTTGTTGCTCTTTTTCATTCTTCTTTCCCTTTTCTTCTCTGGTTTCTCTTTTCTCACCTTAGTCGCCGACTCCACGAGATCGGCTTTTTCCGTGTCTCAGAGCTTCCGAAAACCGTCCGGGAACTCTTCGTGTCCGAGCCTTACAGTTAGCTCTTACTCCATCAATATACGAAACCCGTGAAATCCACACAAGAGGTTTTTGACAAAATTTTCAGAAAAGTTTCATTTGGGTGGTGCAATTTGGGAGCCCAGGGGGCAACAACCCCTGCTGGAGTGTGGGTTCCCCCTTGTCATCCGTCTTCCAGAAGACGCCTGACATCAGCTAGGTCTGCGCCATATGTGACCTTGGGATTTGGCAGACGGGCGGGCACAATGTGCGCCAGGCCGCCACCCACCTCCACCGCCTGTGCATCGTCGGTGACCGAGAGCTCCCGTCGGAGAACGTGCCGGTACGCCGGCACCAATACGGAGAGGGGAAACACCTGCGGGGTTTCAGCGGCCCACAGCGTGGCGCGTGGTGGCGTCTCTCGAATCTGTCCTCCCTCTTCGACCATCTTGATGGTGTCTGTCACGGGGCGGGCTGCGACGCCCGAACCTCTCTCCCGAGCACTTTGGAGGCAGTCCATGAGAAGTTTGAGGCTTGTGAAAGGGCGGGCCGCGTCCTGGACGGCGGCGTAGATGACCGAGGCGGGAAGTGCCTGAAGTCCAAGCAGCACGGATTCCGCACGGGACGCCCCGCCATGCACCAAGCGGACTTGCTCGGCCAAGCCAAGTCGTTGAAGTTCGGGCAGGAACTTCTCTTCCACAGATGCGGATACCACAAGCACGGCATGGCCGGCGGAGACTGCGGGAAGGAGCGTCCGAAGACAGTGTGCGAACAAAAGCGCGTCTCCCAGCGGCTCAAGCAATTTGTTCCGCGCACCGTGGAAGCGGGTGCCGCAGCCGCCTGCGGCGAACACGAGCCCTAGATCCGTCTGCGCGGTGTTTGTCACTCGAACCAGACCTCCGCCTTGCTTGGCTGCCGGAGGATGGTGTCCTTCCCCTTCGTGGAGGAGTCTCCCGGAGGATAGTTGGCATTGTAGTGCAGGCCGCGGCTCTCCTTGCGCGCCATGGCGCTGTCAATGATCATCTCCGCGACCGATGCCAGATTGCGAAGCTCGATCAGGTCGGAAGTCACAATAGAATCCCAGTAGAACTTCTCGATTTCCTTGCGAATGAGGCGGATGCGATTCTTGGCCCGCTCGAGTCTCTTATCGGTGCGCACAATGCCCACGTAGTCCCACATGAAGCGTCGGATCTCATCCCAGTTGTGAGAGACGACGATCATTTCATCCGAGTCGCTGGCATCCCCGAAAGACCAGTCGGGGATATGGCTGGCGGGGATGTGGACATCGTCCGTCGGTTCTTGTAGAGAATGCTCGACAGCGTTGTGCGCCACGACCATGGCCTCCAGGAGGCTGTTGCTCGCCAGGCGGTTGGCGCCATGCAGACCCGTGCAGCCCACCTCGCCCGCCGCATAGAGCCGCTTGACAGTCGTGACGCCGTTCACGTCCGTCCGAACGCCACCACAACAGTAGTGCGCGGCCGGGACGACCGGAATCAAATCCCTCGCCATGTTGATGCCAAAATCCAGGCATTTCTCGAAGATGTTGGGGAATCTCTTGCGGAGGAATGTTTCCGGATGATGTCGAATATCCAAGTAGGCACATTCCTGCCCTGTCCGCTTGAGTTCGTTGTCGATGGCTCTCGCCACGATGTCGCGGGGCGCCAGGCTCGCCATCGGGTGGTATGCGTCCATGAACTCCTCATGCTCCCCCCCCCTGCGGATCTTCAGGACCGCCCCCTCTCCACGCACAGCCTCGCTAATGAGAAAAGATTTGGCGTCGGGGTGCCATAGGCACGTGGGGTGGAACTGGAAGAACTCCATATTCCGGATCTCCGCCGAGGTGCGGTAGGCCATGGCGACCCCGTCGCCAGAGGCCACATCGGGGTTGGTCGTGTACAGGTACACCTTGCCCGCCCCCCCGGTGGCAAGAATGGTGAAGCGGCTCAGAATAGTCAGAATGCGGTGCGTGTGGCAGTCCATGACATATGCGCCCAGGCAGCGATTCTCGCCCTGCCACTCGATATGCCGCGTGGAGACCAGGTCCACGGCCAGATGATTCTCGAGGAGTGTGATGTTCGGGTGCTGGGCCGCATGCGTGAGCAGGACCTTCACGATTTCTCGCCCCGTGATGTCCCCCGCATGGAGGATGCGTCTTTTCGTGTGCCCCCCCTCCTTTCCAAGATCCAGTTCATCGGCCTCATTGCGGTCCAGCCCATCGCTGAGCTCCCCCCTCCGCGTGAAATGAAGCCCATATTTCTCCAGTTCTCGGACACGCTCGGGGCCGCTTCGCACAATCTCGCTGACAATGTCCGGGTGGCAGAGGCCGACTCCAGCGTTCAGCGTGTCGTGAACATGGGAGTCAAAGGTGTCTCCCTGGGCGATCACGCATGCCACGCCGCCTTGTGCATACTGCGTGTTGCATTCGTCGGCAGTTTTCTTGGTGACGACAAAAACGTGTCCGTGGCGAGCGGCCTTGAGGGCGGCTGTCAGGCCTGCGAGACCAGAGCCGATCACAAGATAGTCACATGATATACGCTGGGAGTTATTCACCAATGGGCCATACCGCTTGAAATTGTTCTTCCCGTGCCCCATGAAAACGAGTGGAACTATAGCTGAAACCGCCCCGGATTCCAGAGCGGCGAGCGTTCTCGAGCACTTGCCCTATTCGGGCGGAAACACCCATTCCCTTTGCTCGAGCATGGAGTATAGTACTTATGGTAGAGGCTTTCCCGAGGTTCCGTTGCCAGACGAGAAAGGGACACTCCATTGGCACCCCACGTTGGAGGACCGAGGCGCATTCGCTGCGATGAACGGAGGGGGGGGGGGATGATGACCGGCTGGTTGGCATGTCTCGCCGCCGTGCTTGCGACGGGTTGCATGTCGCACTCTCTCCCGGTGGTGATGCTCCCAGCTCCCCTCTCGGAGGCTCTTGAAGCGGAGCCAGCTGCCGCACTCTCCGAAGGCCGTTCCCCAAAGCATGACATTCCATCGATGGGAGAAATGCGGGACGGGGCGCAGAACGCCAAGAAGGCAGCCAGTGCACGACCGCACGTGCGCAGCATCGCTTTGGTGGCAGTGGACGGCGTGCCTTCACGAGGCATCAGCACCCTCGCTTCCGTCATTGACACCGCGCATGCCCTCGACCCGGATTGCCTCATCCTTTTGGGCGCAGCAGCCACCTCCTCCACGGAACTGCTGCTGGAGGGAAAAGGCACGGGGCTTTCACGAACACTATTCACACAGCGCACCGTCGCATTTCCAGGAGGACGCCCTGAAAAGCCACGGACACATGCGATGCTCGAAGGGAAGAACGGCACATGCCTGTTCGTCAATGCCAGCGTCCTCAAGAACTATCCTCCCGCGGCATTGTCCTGGTTGCGGGCACGATTGACTCCGAGCAGGAAGGATGGCCTCCTGGTCCTTGTAACCAACGAACCACTCTCCGCCTTCTCCCGCAGCCCGGGTTGGCTCAGCATACGACAGGACCTGCAACGCATCCCAAGTCGTGTTGTCGTGGTGACCGGAGGCACTCGGCATCATTCGTCCTGGAAGGATGGCTCCATTGAGTTCTTTTCCCTCGCTCCGATTGGTGTCGGCAACCGCGAAGGTGTCCCTGCGGATGGCGCCATCGAGGCCTTCCTCTGGATCAACCTCGGAGACTGGGGCCCGACATTGCGCCTTGTGCGCCCCGAAATGCTTTCGGATGTGGATTGGTACAACCGGCGAGACCAGGAGGGGAGGAAGGAGCTTTCCCGATCGCTCACCTGCACCCCTGCCGCATGGACAACACCCACGACAACCGTGAAGTGCCAAAATCCGACGCGCTTCCCTCTGGATTTCGAGACGCGCTGGCAAACAAGTGGCGCGCCTGTGCAGGTGGAGCCAGAGATCGTTGGCTTCACGCTTGGGCCAGGGGAATCCTTTCAACAAGAGTTCGCACTGAGGATGTCGGATGACACACCGCTGAAGTTCTCCCGTCCCCAAATTGTTCTCGCCACAACCCTGCCCGATGGAGACGGAGGGGGAATCCCGGTTGTTCTCCGACGAAAGATCGACTGCCTCATGGGAGGAGTGATCCAACACGTCACAACTCGGCAGATGCTCGGGAAGCCGGGTCGCCAGTGGTCTGTCCCCCTTCTGTCATTATCCCATCCCACCCAGGTGTCCGAGGGTGCTGGCAACTGGTCTGGCGCCAGCGATGCTTCAGCCGAGATCAGATTGGCGCACGACGGTGCGAATCTCCATGTGGCGATTGAGGTCCAGGATGACAAAGTCGCCCGGGGCGACGCGGTGACTGTGTTCGCGGACTGTAGCACCGGCATCAGTGCCCGGCGGTTGCTCGTGGCGTGCGTCGAGGCGACGGGGAAAATCACTTGCACCCTCGGCGGCAGCACGGTCACGCTGCCCGCAAAGGCGGAGGTCACGGACCAGGGCTACTCGGTCACCCTCTTGGTGCCCGGCGCCGTCTTTCCTGGTGGCATGCTGCCAGACAAGGTCCGCATCGATATCGGGCTCGCCGACTTGGACAGCGGCGGAGCAGCCACAAAATTGTTCTTCTCCGGGAATGGGCAGGACGGGGACACAAGTCGTTTGTATGGGGTCTTCGAGCTTGCGCCGGCGACGGATGGCGGGGGCGACGGGCCACCCGAGTGAAGAGTCAGAACAGAACTGCCGAACATCAGTCAATGGGAGCATAGCCATGCACATCGTCGTCTCACTTACCGTTTCCGAGTCCAAACGCCTCATCGCCAAGGGGATCGCACAGGCTGACTACATCCAGCGCGCACTGGAAGAAGGCACGGTCTGCGTGGGCTCCGGCACCACCAATGGATACATCATCGAAGAGCTGACCGGAGAGTCGTTCGACAAGAGGACACTGGTCACCGGGCGCACCCTGCCATCGGACTACGACGGGCCAAAGATCACCTACAGCGGAGCGGATCTGGTGCTGAGCAAGGGAGAGCGTCTGGACATGAAGGCGCTCGACGCGCTGCCGGACATGAAGGCTGGCGACGTGTTCATGAAAGGCGCCAACGCCATGAACTACGAACGTGGGCAGGTCGGCGTGCTTATCGGGCACCCGACAGGCGGAAACGTGGGCGCTGTGATCGGCGCCGCCATGGCTCGGCGCATCCGTTTCGTGCACCCCGTCGGACTCGAAAAGAACATGGGATGCGACTTGGAGGAAGCCGCTTCCTGGGTAAACGAGGATCGCGAAGGGAAAGGGCCAACACTCTGGGTTGTGCCGGGCGATCTGTTCACGGAAATCGAGGCGCTGGACGTCTTGGCCGAAGTGGAGGCCGTGCAGGTTGGCGCCGGCGGTATCGGCGGCGCGGAAGGCGCCGTGTGGCTTGCGCTCTTTGGCACTTTGACACAACTGGACAAGGCGCAGGAGGTCATCGACTCCGTGCGTGGAGAGCCATCCTTCGTCTGATTCTGCGAACTTTTCGCGCCAACCCCAAGGAGTTCCCCCATGTTCGAGAATGTCCCTGAAGAATACTTGCGCGAAGCCGAGGACATCCCTCCCTTCTGGGTGACCTCCCTGGAGGATATCGCCGCCTTTCTAGATGCCAAGGTCTCCAAAGGCGTCGTCAGCGTCATCGGCAAGAGTGCGGGGGGGCGTCCTATGCCGGCGATCGCCTATGGCACGGCACGTCAGGGGAGCGGGACGACGAATTTTTCCGGGGCGCTAGGTTTTCGCGATGTTCGCGCCTACTACGGACTGGACTGGCAACGCACCGTGTACATGGCACTGGGGGGAGTGCATGCCAGCGAGTACGAAGGCATCACCGGCATCGTCAACCTTGTGGCAGTTCTCGAAACGGGCTGCGACTTGCGGGGGAAGCCCTGGCCGGAAATCACCGAAGTGGCCAAAACACTCGACCGCATTGTTCTGATTCCCATTGTGAATGTGGATGGACGGGCACGCATCCCCCAGCGGATGTTTCCCCACCGGGGCCTGGAAAACACCATCTACCAGTATTTTGGCACAGGGGGATGGATTGATGGAAGCAATATCGGCTGGCCCACGTGCAAAGAATCCATCCCTCTCGATTTCCAGCGCTGTAGCTTCCCTGGCGGCTACCCGAACGATGCGGGCGTCAACATCCAGCATGATGATTTTCTGTCCCCGAACCGCCAGCCGGAAACGGAAGCGCTGTTCGGGCTCTGCACGAAGGAGAAGCCCGACCTGATCCTGAACATGCACACGGGAGCGCCCCAAAGCAACTATTTCACACGCATGCACCGCCCCTATGCCGAACCTGTGCTGATGGAGACCTTCGACACGCTCTACCGCGCGGTGCACACACGATTGGCCGAGGACGGGCTGCAGAGCACGCATGATCCCGCCATCGAGGCCGACCCAGCGAAGGCGCCACGGGGATGCTACAACCTGGACTCGGCTCTCAATTTGCACTGCGGCGCGCTACCTGTGCTCATCGAAGCGCCGTGTCACAGTTTCTCCGGGACGGATCGGGAGGGGAATATCGTTCCCCTGGACGTGAATGCAGTCGTGGACGCGCAGCTCGTCTGCCATCTCGAGTCCATGCGCCTCCTGGCGGAGACGGGAGGGCGTTGCGCCTGGACCCCTGGTCGGAATCAGTGATCCCATCTGTGGGAGAGCCGAGCTGGTGACAGTTGCCTACAAAACAGCTGGAGCAACGGTATACTCCGCAATATGCATCCCGAGCATGACGGAATGGTGGACAAGTCGGATACAGGAGACGATTTGAGATGGACATCAGCACGCTGCCAGCACAACCCGATGAAACGGCCTGGGGGTTCGTGCGCGAGCTTCAGGAACCGATGTGGACACAGCACGACTGGACGACCCGAGACGTGCAAGAGGGCGAGGCGAACGCGTCCGCTGGCGTCCGTCTCGTGGAGCAGTTTCCCGATCCGGACAACCGCCTGGACACGGCCTATGCCGACCTGCACTGCTTCCTCGCCGCTGGTGGAATCCGCGTCGGTGACGAAGGTACCTTCACCATTCTCACACAACAGGAGGAGACGGACACAGAGGAGAGCTACCGGATCGAGATCGATGCGGAATCCTGCTGCATACTCGCTGGAGACACGGAGGGGATCCGGCGCGGACTCTTCCACGTGGAGGATCTAATGCTGGGAGCGGAGGGTCCATTTCTCCCCATCGGGTCGATCGCGCGCAAGCCCTTCATCCGCAGGAGGATCTCACGCTGCTTCTTCGGACCGATCAAGCGGCCTCCGAAGATGCGCGATGAACTCATGGACGATGTGAACTACTACCCGGACGAGTATTTGAACCGCCTGGCCCACGATGGCGTGAACGGTCTTTGGCTGACCATCGAGTTCCGCAACCTCTGCTGCACGCGCTTCACCCCCGAACACGGCGGAGACCGCGTGCAACGCCTGGACAAGCTTCGCCGCACGGTCGATCAATGTCTGAGATACGGCATCCGCACCTACATCTTCTGCATCGAGCCAAGAGCCTGGGACGCGGACGACCCCGTGGTCCAGCGCCATCCCGAGATGGTGGGAGGAGGCACCTACGGGAACCGTCGCACCTTCTGCACGGCCTCTGAGACTTCGCGCTTGTATCTGGAGGAGGCTACACGGAGCATTTTCGAGGCTGTTCCCGGTCTCGGGGGATTGATCAACATCACCCATGGCGAGCGTCCGACCACCTGCCTCAGCACCACCTCCGCAGTTGGCGATGGATCCATCACCTGTCCGGTCTGTGCGGAACGCGAGCCATGGGAGATCCTGCACGCCTCGCTCAGCGCCATGGAGTGTGGCATGCATGCGGTCGCGCCCGAGGCGGAGCTGATCAGCTGGCTCTACATGCCCCAGCCCCAAGGTCCCGGCGCCAGCCAGCTTGCCCCCTGGGTCTACGACATCCCCGACCACACACCCGAGGGAGTCATCCTGCAGTTCAATTTCGAGAGCGGTGTCGTGCGGGAGTTCTTCGGACGGGAGCTGGTCGGGGGCGACTACTGGATTTCCACACCGGGCCCCAGCCCACGCTTCACCCAAATAGCCGAGACTGCGCGCGAGAACGAGACACTCATCAGCGCGAAAATCCAGACAGGGTGTTCGCACGAAGTCGCCAGCATCCCCTTTGTCCCCGTGCCATCCCTTCTCCAGCGCAAGTTCGCCGCCATGCGTGAACTAGGTGTCACGCACACCATGCTCTGCTGGTATTTCGGCAACTACCCAGGGCTGATGAACCGCGCGGCGGGACGACTCTCCTTCGAGGATTTTCCTGTGGACGAGGACACCTTCTTGCTGGAACTTGCGCAACGGGACTGGGGAACGAACGCCCCGCAGGCGGTGGAGGCCTGGCGTCTGCTGGCGGAGGGGTACGCCAACTACCCGCTCACCAATCTTTTCCAGTACTACGGGCCCATGCACGACGGCCCCGTCTGGCCCCTTCTCCTCGAGCCCGAGGACGCTATGCTCGTGCCCACTTGGTTGCTCGGCTCCGTCCACACTCGGAAGCCCTGGCCACCGAGTGGCGACCGTGTGGGCGAATGCATTCAAGGCGCCTACGCCATGGAATGCGCTGCAAATGCCTACTCTCTGCCTGAAGCCGTTGAACTGAGCATCCGTCTCGACGATGCCTGGACTCGCGGAACTGCCTTGCTCACCGCGCTGCGCCCCAGTGTGGCCAAACAGCCAGAGAGACTGCACGACATTGGCCTAGCCGAGGCACTCGGGATTCAATTCCGTAGTGGTCGAAACATCCTGCGCTTCTATCTGCTGCGTGAACAGATGCTGCGTATGGACACACCAGAACGCCTGGAACTGCTCGCGGATATGCGCGCCATCGCGGAGGAGGAACTGGCCAACGGACCGCGACTCATCGCGCTTTGCGAAGCCGACTCCCGCCTGGGATTCCATTCGGAAGCGGAGGGATACAAGTATTTTCCCGCCAAAATCCGCTGGCGCATGGACCAGCTGCACGATCTGCTTGCAGACACCTTCCCCGCAGTGGAAGACAGCATCCAGCGCGGCGATCTTCTCTTTCCCGCCTACACGGGGCGCGCACCCGAAGGGCCTTCGGCGCGCTGTGCCTTGCGCTCCGATGCCGCCGAACGGTTTGAAGCACTCGATTTTCCCGCCGATTTGGACTGGCACGACGATCCCACCCGCTGGGCCTTCATGCGGGACGAGCAGTTTCTCTACCTGCTTGTGGATTCCCAGGAGCAGGCCGGGGTAATCCTCAAACTCGAACCGCGCCGCCTTTTCCCCGTTGTCCGACACACCGTATGCCTCTCGGATGCCAATGGTCAACGTGGCGCGCTGCGAATCCCTCTGGCGGACTTCGACCGGACCGGCCAACTCCTGGAGCCCGTGCGGATCGACATTCAGCAAACGCCTCCGAACTGCGGACTCCGCACTTGGATCCCCCAGCATTCGTGGGATCCTCGTCTCCGCCTGGGAGCTGACAACCCCGCCGACCTCGGATGGCTTCTCTTTCCGGACAACTGACTCACATTTTGGATTTGCAATTTTGGGTTTTAGATCTTATGAACCAACGTGTTACGACGTTATTATGAGCAATGTCCTTGTTGTTGTCGCATTCTGACCGCAACTCCTCAAGTGTTTCGTGAACAATCTGAAATCAACAATCTGAAATCCAAAATGTGCGCTACCACCATGCACACCAGCCCGGACTGTCAGTCCGAGACAGTCGGCTTCCTGCTCGACTGCTTCGATGGCTGGACGGGGGGAAAACCGGCAGTCTTCGCCATTGGACGTCTCCGTGACGGACGAACCTTCGGAGTGGTCGAAACCCGGGTGACTCCGGAGTTTTCCATCCGGGAGGCGGATCGGGACCGCATTGGCTCCCTGCCCCAGCGCAAGGGGTGCACCGTCGAGTCCTCCCCCAACACCAGCATGCACGGCGAATCGCTCCTCGTCGTGAAGTGTCCTGACTTGCGCACGCAGCGTCGGCTGGCGGATCAACTTGGCGAAGCGGGTATCCACACCTTCGAGGGAGACTTGGCGCCACACCGCCGTTTTCGCATCGAGCGGGGACTGACGGGCGCCATTCGCCTTCGTGGAACACCCCGCAAGGGACACGAGGTCGATGTGGTCTATTTGGACCCGGATGTCGAGCCAGCAGACTGGGAGCCCGCGCTCTCCCTGCTCTGCCTGGACATCGAGACCACACGGGATGCGGGCATGGTCACGGCCGTGTCCCTCGTCATGGCGGACGAGGAAGAGGTTCATGTGCTCTCGGATGGCGACGACCACTCGGAAGAGAACCTGCGCGGGCATCAAGACGAGACTGTTCTCCTTCGCGCCGTCGCCGCACGCATCCGCGAAATGGATCCCGATCTGATCTCCGGCTGGAATGTTGTCGATTTCGATCTCCGCGTGCTTCTGGAGCGTTTCAACGCCCTTGGCGTCCCCCCTTTGCTTGGCCGATCGAGTCAACCGGCAACCTATCGATCCTCGGAAACCTACGGGCGAAGTCATGCCGTGGTGCGAGGCAGGCAGGTGATCGACGCCATGCAGCTCGCCCGTCATATCCCTCGCCGCTTCGACGACTACCGGCTCGAAACCGTGGCCCAGGCCGTGCTGGGAAGAGGAAAACTCCTGGAGGCGGGCGAAGGGCAGGACATCGTCGCAGCAATTGAGCGTGCACGTCGCGAAGACCCCGCATTGTTCGCGGAGTACTGCCTGGAAGACGCGCGTCTGGTCCGGGATCTGCTGGCCAAGGAGAAGCTCATGACACTGAACCTCCGGCGCAGCATTCTCACAGGACTCCCCCTCGATCGCGCCTGGGGAAGCGTCGCCGCACTCGATTTTCTGTACATCCACGAGCTTCACCAGCGCGGCATGCGAGCACCCACAGCCGGAGAGCAGGAGCCCGGCTCCGGCGCCCCCGGGGGGCTCGTCCTCGAAGCCAAAGCCGGACTCTACCACAATATTTTCATTTTCGATTTCAAGAGTCTCTACCCCTCCGTCATGCGCACGTTCAACATCGGCCCCTGGACGCAGGATCCCCACGGAGAGATCGAGGCGCCCAATGGCGTCCGCTTCCGCCGGGAACCTGGAATTCTCACAAGTATTCTCGATGTCTTTTTCGAGCGACGGGAACAGGCAAAGCGCGAAGACGACGAGACCGCCTCCTTCACCTACAAGATCGTCATGAACTCCTTCTACGGCGTGCTCGGAACCTCGTCCTGCCGCTTCGGTCGAGGCGAACTTGCAGGTGCCATCACCTCCTTTGGACAGCACTTGCTCCGCTGGTGCAGGGACTGGCTCGAAGCGCACGGTTGCACAGTCATCTATGGCGACACCGACTCGTTGTTCGTCGATGCGGCAGAACCACTCGGAACCTCGCCCGAGGCACTCCAAAAACGCGGACAGCAGATTGGCGATGACATCAACCGGGCGCTGGACGAGTACGTGACCCTCACCTATGGGATCCCCTCGCGACTGGATCTGGAGTTTGAGAAGATCTACCTGCACTTCCTCATGCCCCCCTCTCGCGGTGACGTGACCAAGGGGCGCGCCAAGGGCTATGCAGGGCTGCGATTGATGGAGGGGGAGACGGAGCCGAAGCTCGATATCGTGGGCATGGAAGCGGTTCGCAGCGACTGGACCGAGATGGCGCATCGCCTCCAGCGCGAGCTTCTCACCCGCCTTTTTCGAGGCGATCCCGGGCCCGCCCAGGAGATCTTCATCTCCGATTGGGTGCGCGACCTCAAAGCAGGAGAGATGGATGCCGATCTAGTCTACCACCGTCGGCTCCGAAAAGCCCTCGATTCCTACACCAAGACAACCCCCCCCCATGTCAAAGCGGCTCGCATGATGGACAATCCCGGTGGAACCATCCACTACGTGGTCACCACAGCCGGACCACAGCCCGCGAGCATGCAGAGCGCACCCCTCGACTACGAGCACTATGTGGCGAAGCAAGTGCTACCACTCGTCAGGATCGTCGCCCCCTACGCCGACGTGGATCCCAATGCCGCCGTCCACGGCGAACTGCGGCTGTTCTAAACAGCCCCTTTTCCGCCGAGCTTCTCGATGATTCCCTCATCGTCCAGCAATCCCTGAGCCACTCCCACACAATCGATCCCGGCCTTGTGAAGAGCGCGAGTCTGCTCCCCCGTGCGCACGAGTCCCGACACCCAGAGCTGGCCGGTGATTTCCTCCCGTGCCCAGCGCCCAAACGCGAGGTCGGGACCGGCCGCACCGGAGCGACCGATGTTGAAATGGACCCCGAACAGTCCGTCAATTTCACGAAGCAATGTCAGAATCCGCGCGAAATCCGCATCGGCCACCATCGGGAACTTCACCACCGAGGGAATCTCAAGTGTCGCCAGCGCGCGAAGCCACTCGAGCATGACCGGCACATTTTCAGGTAGTGTCATCGCCCGCAGGAGTCCGCGGTCCAAGAGCGGACCGTATCCTCCGTGACAGTTTAGCTCGAACACATCGCCGCCAGCCCTGTGGAACGCCCGAGCCATATCCATGCACGATTCCAGATCGCCAGGAGCGGCGTTCAAGGCGATGACCACATCGGGCAGGGCGGCACGGACAGCCTCCACCTCACGCTGGAGAGGTGCGGCCATGTCATCCTCCTCCAGGGGAAGAAGAAACTGGGCTTGGTGTGAACGGTCGATCCGATCCGCGATCAATGCTCCAAGCTGAACCATGGCACACCCTTCGCCATGCCTGGCAAGGTAGGCGCCCGTAGTCCAACTCATCATCGAACTAATGAAAACACCGTTGCGAAGCTGCTCTGCAAGTGCCTCCGGTGCGCGCATGGCATTCCCCCTATTTCTGTTTTCCCGCCTGCTTCTTTTCTGCCGCCTCGACCTGCAGCTTCTTTACCTGCGCCCGTAGCTTCTCCACCTCGTTTTCGGAGATCTTCAAATAGAGGGTGGAGTTCTTGGGATTGTATTCATAATTCCTGGCTGGCGTGACCTGATAGATCACCTGCAACGCCGCCGCGACCGTCTGGTACTGGCGAACGGCCACCGCCACGCGTTTTTCCAGCTCGGCTTTGGCCTTCGCATCCTTCTCGCCTTTGGCCTCCTTGCGCTTTTCCGCGATGAACGTGGCCAATGCCTTGCGAGTTCGCACTGTGCGCGCAAAAGCCTCCTCGACCGTTCCCACTTTCAGATAGATCGTCGAATCCACCTCATTGTATTGGTACTCTCTTCTGCTCCCTGTTCCAAAGACCACATTCATGGCGGTCTGCAGTGTGTGGAGCTGCTTTTTCGCCTCACCAATGTTCTTGCGTGCTTCCGTTTTTACGTCTTCGGTCGTCGCTTCTTCAATCTTCCGCGTTTCAATGACGACAAACCGCCGCAACAGGTTGCGCTTCTTCAGCGCGCGCTTGAAGGCATCCTCCAATGTCGTCAATTTCAGGAGTTTGTTCGGAATATCTTTGGGATCCGCCTCGACAGCCTCTTTCGGATTCGCCTTGACAGCCTCTTTGGCTGCGGGCTTGACAGGCTTCTCGCCCTGGCCTTTCGTCAACTTTTTCTCCACTGCCCACATAGGCATCGAGATCAGAAATACGATCGACAGAACAACAACCTTCTCAATCCACTTTTGCATGTCTTTCTCCTTATCCTCTATAATCTAGATACTGCAAGAACACCATGCTCCTGCCGCTGCAGGATTCATACACCTAAAATCAACAGTCCCATAAAAAAGAATCGGGGGGTGCTTCGGAATATACAAGCACCCCCCGATTCATGTCAAGACAACGTCAATCAGCATGATAGGCAAGGGGTTCCTCAATGATCTCCTGAACATTCATGAAAACATCCCCATTAGGAAGACCTTGAATCACGCCCTCACCAGGGCTGATGAACTCGATGTACGGCATATCCCAATACTTGTCATACTCAATCATCGAGCCTGGGAAGAAGACATCATTCCAGAAGATTGTGTCGAGATCAGAGAGAACCGTATTCTCGACATAGAATCGTTCCGAGCGGAGATAGTCCTTGAGCGAATGCTCCGGTCCGCCGATCACATCCCCGTTCCAGTAGATCATGCCGGGAGGTGTGCTCGTCTCACCCAGATAGTGCACGTGGTCAGGTGTGGTGCTTCCGCCTGCCGTACCCGTGAGAGCTGCCCAGAACTCTTCTGTACGCTCGGCCGGGTTGAGTGCCTGGAGTCCCAGCTCTCCGCCGACCACGACTTCGAGAGCGCTCGTCCCGGAGCCAATCACGCCATCGACCACACTCAGCATAGTGTCGCCTCCCGAGTAGATATCGACATTTCCGTCCCAGGCACTTTCGTCGTGGATGCTGTCCTGGGCTCTGAGCCGGATGGTGTTGTCTTCGCTTGTGTTCGCCGTGATCACGCCAACCGTAATCGTGTCGTCTCCCGCCACCGTGCTCAGAGCCAGATCCAATCCAGCACGAATGCTGATGTTGCCGTCGGCGGCCTTTGCCCAGTCAACAGTCAGGCTGTCCTGTTCATCAATATTCATGTTGCCAAATTCCGTGGTGACCGCCGTCAGGGTATTGACGTTGACATCAAGATCCGTGTCCTGCCCCATCCGGCCGATGCCGATGTTGTTGTTGGCTGTCAGATTTGCATCATTGGAAATAATCTCAAGATCTAGTGTGTCGGGTGTTGAGTCAATGATCGATGCTGTGTCACTCCCACCCTCGATGTCATCGGCGAGCAGAACAACGTCGCCGAGACCGGCATTGATCAGGCCAATCGGCATGTCGTCAATCGTGTCGTGCAGGTTGATCGCATCCGCCGCCGCTCCACCACTGGTGGCATTGATCTGGAAGGTTCCGTCCACCTCAATGGCGTCCAGCGCCCCAATGCCGCCCGTCGTGGAGACAAGGTTGAGCGTGGCGCCTGCGATGTCCGCAATATCATCATCAGTCGGGTTGGTGGCTGTGTCCTCCTCGATGGCGCCATCGGCATTCACATTGACGGTATCGAGATAGGCCTCAATCTGATCTACCAGCACCTGACCTCCGCCAGTGGCGAAAGTCGTCAGCGTCACATCGCCATTGTCGATGATGATGTTGCTGACACCGGCAGCCACGTCCGTGGCGGTCATATTGCCAGCACCAGTGGTCTCGATGTCGATATTGCCGATGTAGGTATCCACATCGCGCAGCTCGACGGTGTCCGTCTCATCGATATTGATATTTCCGAATGCGCCAAGCGTGCCGGTCAGCACGTGAGCATTGAGGATGGCTGCGCTCGTCTCGATGTCATTGTCGGCGGCGGCCGGCGCGATCGCCGCGCCAAAGGGATCGGTGTTCGTGTCACCGATGCTCGTGGCTGCAGTCATGGTCACTGTTCCAGCATTGGCGATCACATCCACAAGCGTGTCTCCGCCATCGACGATGTCGGCAGACGTTGATGCGATACCGACTGCGGCCGCCCCCGCGTTGGTGGTCTGGACGCTGCCCAGCACCACGTCCTCATCCGCCGCCATCAGAATGGTGCCGCCATCAGCGTTGATGACTGCTAGATCATTCATCCAAAGCCATCCGCCATTGCCATTCAGGTCGCCATCCGCATCGGCGACGACCTCGATATCGCCCCCGTTGGAGGTGGTGTCAGCGTTCGCGTGGTTCATGTCAACATCACCCTCGGCGCTGATGTCGATGTCGCCGCCCTGCGAGGTCACGACGTTGTCCATGTCGAGTGACGAGTCGTTGTTGACATCCATCGTGACGGCGCTTGCCGTGGCTGTCGTCACACCGTTGCCGCCCGCCAAGATGTTCGTCTGCCCACCTGTGGTCACGCCTATCGTGGTGCCGGCGTTGTTCTGCGTAACTTGGAAGACGTCCAAGTCACCCGTCTCGTTCACATCGACGGCTCCCGTCTGGTCGTTCACCAGATCAAGTTCGCTAATCGTCGTGTCCACGTCGATGCCGCCATCGGCCCGCAACATCACTTGGCTAGTGTCCGTGTCGGCGATAATATTGATGTCATCGGAGTTCGCGTCTGTGATGGCACCATTGCCGCTTGTGATCGTCACAGCGGGCCGACTTGCGCTGTTCGTAGCCTCAACCAAGCCAAGTGCAACCGTTCCGTCAGCACTCATCATGACCGTACCATTGGTCGTACGAATGACTGTGCCATCGACCATGGTCAGCGCGCCTCCGGCACCGGTGGCGTCTCCGTCCGCATCTGCTAGGACAATAATATCACCACCTGTCGTCAAAACATCGCCCGCCGAGCCGAAGGCCACATCGCCGTCAGCCTCAAGTGTGATATCTCCTGTCGTGCTTGTGGTGCCGGCATCGACTCTCAAAATGGATCCACCGCCATTCGCGTCAAGTAGAACCGTACCTGTCGTAGTCTCCACGCCAGCCTGATCCTCCGCAACCGTCAGATTTCCGGTGGTCGTCTGAACATCAACATCTCCGGCAATCAATTGCCGCGCCTGGTTGACGATCAGCGCGTCCGTGGTCTCCAGCAGTCCAATATTGCCCGATATCGCGTTCAGAGCATCGACCACAGCCACATTCAAATCCAGCGAATCTCCGTCTCCGATACCTGTCACCGCGCGCAACATGCTCAACGCACCAGCCGTATTGGCGATGATGTCATCGGCCGTGTCTCCACCATCCACTATCGCACCAGTCAGAGAGGTGACCGCCACAGCATCCGCAGTAGCATTAGTGGTCTGGAGACTACCGAGCGTCACATCTCCGCCCGCCTGCAGGAGGATTTCTCCGGAGTCGGCATTGAACACACTCGTGTCCGCTGCTGCGTCGTTCATGGTAATGACGCCACCGGCGATTGCTACGATTCCACCGGCTCCCGTCGCAGTCACGTCGGCTGTCGAAGCTGCGATGATATCCGTACCTGCGTTCAGACTGGCTTCACCGTGGGTGTCTACCGTGTCATTGAGAGTGATGGTACCCGTGCCCGCGACCATGCTCACACCGTTGGTCCCCGTCACATCGGCGTTTGCATTCTGGGTGACATTGGTCTGAGCCAAAGCGATGAACAGATTGCTCGCATTCTGGGTGTCTGTCAGTGTGATTGCACCTGTAGTGGCTTCGATCTGCACGTTCGTGGCTGTGGCGTTCGTGGCATCCACACTGGCATCCGTGGCGGCCTTCACATCAATATCCATGGCTGTCACCAGATCCGCCAGCGTGACCATTGTCGTCCTGGCTGTGATCGAAGCCGTGCCCGCCGTGCCCGTGATCGTACTTGCGGCATTGACGCTTGATCCAGCCATGGTCACGTCGTTTGCTGCGGTAATCGCCCCGTCCGCGTCCAATGCGCCTTCGGCGTCGAGCGTGACACTTCCCAGCGTGGCAGTCACAGCGTCCACATCCAGCGTGCCCTC
>JAGLDW010000257.1 GCA_023145395.1 Lentisphaeria bacterium
CCTACGCCAGGCGCAGTTCTGTCGAGCGGGTGAACTCGCGGCTGGACTGCGTGCTTGGCTTCGAGCAGCACACCATCCGAGGTCTTGCCAAAATGAAGACTCGGATGACGCTAGACGTTCTTGAGGGGGCTTGGTCTTGCCACTTGAGTCAAAAACGAAAATCCAGGGTCCAGGGGTAGAACGTCTTGTCCCACATTCCGAAGGAATGTGGGGCTTGCACTGATCGTCATGTTGGCGATGGCGCTGGGTAGAATCGAAGCAGATCAGGCTGAGCTGATGCGATCCATAACACTGCGCGGATTGCTCCTCGACGTCTTCGTCCAAGGCGCGCAGCTACTCCCGGCTGCTGGAGGTTTTGAACTCGATCTCGCTGCGGGTTTGCATGCCCTCGTTTCCCCAAATGCAGGTGACCCGCGCCCGTCGGGGCAGACCTTGGCTGCTGGAAACGCGCACCTGGTGGCCACCGCTGCCATCTTCTTCCACTTCGCTTATGTCCAGCACGCCTGTGGCGTCACAGGCTTGGCTTGCGTAAAGCCGGAAGTTGCTCAGAAGCATGTAGCCGTCACTGGTGGAGCCGTTGATGCCCAGGCCAAATCCATCGCTGCCCATGACGAGGTATTGGCTCTTGACGTCGATGCAAATGTTGCGGCAGGTGGGGCTCAGGGCCACGGGGGGCATCTGACTGTCGTAGATATCCTCAACCCAGGCGGCGCTGCCGCCGATGGAATGGAAATCAAGCCGATACTCGCCTCCGAAGCCGGCGGTGGCGAACTCTGTCCAGCAGAGCCGACCCGGCCTCACATGGGATCGGAGATCCAGCTCGTAGCTTGCGTTGATCTGCGGGCTGGAGAAACCATCCACCCTACCCAGCAGCAGTCCGCCGGTGTTGCCGCACTGGCTCTGGGTTTCGACGCAATTGGCGGGCTGGGAGAAGTTCCAGCCGTTGTAGCTGCCCGTGATGTCGTGACCACAGCTAGCAAAGGATTCATCCATCACAGCGACTTCCTGGTTGCATTCCGGTGGGTAGGCACTGACCCGGATGCTGCTCATGCCCAGCAAGTTGTATGCATCGTCGGCATTGACCTGTGCCAAAAAGCTCAGACGAGTCTGCGCCATGTCGACGACCGAGCCGGGCAAATCCACGCAGGGGTAAGTGGGGAATTCTGAGGCCAACGAGCCAGGCCCCAGACAGTCCACGACGTTGCCGTTGAGTTCATCCCCAGGGTCAGTGAGGAGCTCGAGAGAGCCGCCGAAAGGCTCCGGGCTCTGCTTGGCACCGTAACAGACACGCACCTTTTCGTAACTGGAGAAATCGAAGGTCTGCTCGAGGCGCCAGCCTCCGGGAGCATGGTCGGCTCTCCGGAATTCGATGGTGCGGTCTCCGGAGTTGCAGACATAGGTGTCAGCGCAGTCTGTCAGAGGATCATTCATGGAAAAGGGGCAGGAACCCAAGGAGCTGCTGGAACAGGCCGCGCCAGCCTGCATCTCCCATTCGCCCAGGCCGCAGTCCGTGGCATAGAAATCCGTACTCGAAATGATACTGGGCAGCAACTCGAGTTGGCAGTGGAGGCAGTCTTCCAGTCCGGCTCCGCCGTTGAGTTCCAGCGAGCAGATGGCCTCGCCGTTGGTCGGTGCCTCGGACGGACAGTTGATCACAACAGAATTTGGGCGCCCCACGCAGCCCAAGCTATCGGAGGCGCATTCGGGAAGGCACTCCTGGTCGACGCTGCAATAATCATCGATGGCCCGGCCCAGGCAGTTCCCCTGTCCGTCGCAGGCGTCGTTTTCCGTACAGCTGAAGCCGTCATCGCAATCGGTGTTGGCCTCATCGAAGCTGCAGCTCTGGCTGCCCTCGTCACAGCCGCCAATGCAGGTCGCATCGCAAGGCAGATCACTGTGCCGGCATTCTCCACTGGCGTCGCATGCCTCGGTGCCGGTGCACCACAGGCCGTCGTCGCAGGAGGTGCCGGCGTCAAGCGTTTGCCAGATGCCGGTGGAAAGAGACGTGTTGCAACTCCGGCAGCTGTTGCCTACCTGGGTCTGGCCGTTGGCCACGCAGGTGTCATCAATAAGGCAGAAGCCCGTCATCAGCGTGTTGTTGCAGACACCGGTGGAGGGCGTGCAGCTGTCTTCCGTGCAGTCCTGTCCGTCCGAGCAGTCCTTTTCCTCGCCCAGACAAAAACCGCCCTGGCATCTCTCCTCTTCCGTGCAACCGTCGCCGTCGTTGCAATCCGTACCGTCGGGAAAATGGGTCATCTGGCAGGTGCCGCCGGAGCAGGTGCCGCTCATGCAGTCGGCCGGTGCGCTGCAGTCACTGTCGTCACTGCATGGGATGCAGCCGGCTCCATCGACGCTGCCGTCGCAGTCGTTGTCCAGGTTGTCACAATGCTCTTCGCCATCGCGGGTTTGCCTGCATTCACAGCCGTTGTCCATGCTGTCGTCGGCATCGAACCAGCCATCCTGGCACTCGTATTGGCATTGGGATTCCGTGCAGGCGATGGCCGTGGCCCGATCCCGATCCACGCAGAGATCCGCCGGCGCGCCGTCGTCGACATCGTTGTTGCAGTCGTTGTCTAGCCCATCGCAGATCTCAACCCCGCCATTGGTCTGTTCGCATGCAAGCCAGTCCAGGTCAATCGTGACCATGTCGGGGCCGTCGGCACCCGCCTCCATGGAGGTGCAACCATTGAGAATGACCTGTGCGGAGGCGTTTTCCGCCTCGACGTAAAACAGGCGGTGTCCCGGCCCCACATCGCTCAGATCGCCGATGTCGCCGGTGACCGGATAGGTAAAATCCAACTCCTTCTCCACAGGGTATCCCACGTCTCCGGGCTGGCTTTCCTGGCTCAACATGGTCTCACAGCCCGCCAAATCGCCGGGCTCAATGACCCAGACCCTGATGTAGCTGACCTGATCCCGCGCGTCCTGGTCCGGCAAAGTAATGCGCAGGGCATAAGGGCCCGAATCGCAGGCGGCCAAACCCAGCGCGAGAATGAATCCCAATGTAAACACAGTCGTTTTTCGCATATCCCTACTCCACACCGACCTGTTATTTCAGAAATGCGAGGCCATGAAAAAACGCGGGGTGCCAGTTTTTGACCGGCACCCCGCGGGTTCAAGCAGCTTCGAGTAAATTTACTTCCGCCGACGGCGGACCAAACCCAACAATCCAACCAGGGCGAATAAGAATCCGGCACTGACCGGGTTGCCGCTTGCGTTGGTACTGCAACCGCAGCCACCACCTTCGGTTTCGCAGCCGCCAGGCTGGCCGGTGCAGGCACCATCGACACACATGTCGTTCAAGGTGCACTCATCCTCGTCGTCACAGAGGTCGCTGTTGTTGCTGTGAACGCATTCGAACGCATCACTGCAGCTGTCGTCCGTACAGGGGTTGCCGTCATCGCAGGCGTCTGTGGCCCCGACGCAGGCTCCCTCCGTGCATACGTCATCCGCCGTGCAGGAGTTTTCATCATCACAGCTTGCCGTGTTGTTGGTGTGCGTACAGCCTGTCTCCGAATCGCAGGCGTCGTCGGTGCAGGGGTTGTTGTCATCGCAGTCGACGGCTTCACCTGTGCCACAGACGCCATCGCCACAGACTTCATTCACGGTGCAAGCGTCTGAATCGTCACAGGCAGCGGTATTGTTGGTGGACACGCATCCAATTAACGAATCGCAGGTGTCGTCGGTGCAAGGATCGGAGTCGTCGCATTCGAGCGCCGAGCCACTGACGCAGGCACCTTCGGCGCAAGCGTCGCCCACCGTGCAGGCATCGCCATCGTCACAATCGCCCATGGTGTTCGTGAAGAGACAACCGCCTACCGCATCACAGGTGTCTTCGGTGCATTCGTTGCCATCATCGCAAACCAACTCTACTCCGCCGACGCAAACTCCCTCGGCACAGATGTCACCGCTGGTGCAGACGGTTCCGTCTTCGCATTCGAGGGTGTTGTTGGTGTAGACGCAACCGGTGTTCACATCACATGTCTCGGTGGTGCAGATGTTCCCATCGTCGCAGGCCAAGGCTGCGCCACCCACGCAAGTGCCTGCCGAACAAGTGTCGTTGGTGGTGCAGGTGTTGCCATCGTCGCAAGCGGCGGTGTTGTTGGTGTTGATGCAGCCGCTGGCGTCGTTGCAGGAGTCGTCCGTGCAAGGATTAAGATCATCACAGTCCGGCGCTGCGCCGCTCACGCAAGAACCGTCCACACACACATCGCCAATGGTGCAGGAGTTGCCGTCATCACAGCCTGCAGTGTTGTTGGTGTAGTTGCATCCCGAAGCCGCCAAGCAGCTGTCGTTGGTGCAGGGATTGGAGTCGTCGCAGGCCAGGGCCGCGCCGCCCTCGCAGCTGCCGAGCGAACAGGTGTCGTTCGTGGTGCAGGCGTCGCCGTCGTCGCAGGAGGCCGTATTGTTCGTGCTGACGCAGCCCGTGGCGGCTTCGCAACTGTCGTCGGTGCAAGGGTTGGAGTCATCACAGTTGGGTGCCGCACCACCTACGCATACCCCGGCCGAGCAGGTGTCGCCGGTCGTGCATGCGTTGTTGTCGTCGCAGGAGTTGCTGTTGTTGGTGAACACGCAGCCGCCTACCTGATCGCAGCTGTCGGTGGTGCAGGGATTGGAGTCGTTGCAGGTCAGCAACGTGCCCGCCACACATTCGTTATCGGCGTTACAGGTCTCCGCGCCGTTGCACACGTTGGCGTCATCGCAATCGGCGTCAACATTGCAGCTGCCGCAGGCGGTTTCGGCCAGATCGGTTATGCCGTCGCAGTCGTTGTCGATTGAGTCGGCGCAGTTGCCGGCGCTTTGCCCCTCGAATACGCCCGGATTGATACCGTTGTTGTTGTCATTGCAGTCATCGCCTCCACAGCTTTCCGCCACATAGCCGTCGTTGTCTGCGTCCAGGGGCACGCCATTGCAGACTCCAGAGCTATTGCAGACGTCGGTCATGGTGCAAACGTCCGCATCATTGCAGCTCGTTCCGCTGGGCATGTAGAGGTCGATGCTGGAGCAGACACCGCCACCGGTGCAGTATTCCGGCGCATCGCAGTTCCCGTCACCAGGAGCGCACAAAACGGTGTCGGGTGCATAGTTGTCGTTGCAAGAACCAGCGAGGCAAACATCAGCCAGGTTACAAGTTGTCACAGAAGAGTCGCCGCAGACAGTGCCATCGGCCCGGTGGATGTTGGCCGGACAGTTCGGACCGGATCCGGTGCAGTATTCCACCAAGTCGCAATCGGCGTCCTGAAGAGGTCCGCACACCGTGGTCGATGCCTCGTAAAGCTCCGCACAGACGCCCGACCCGTCGCAACGATTCTGCAGGTCGCAGTCGCCGGACGGGGCTGGGCCACAGATAGTGCCTGTGAGCTGGTGGTTCGGCAAGCAGTCGCCCGCGCCATTACATGTGTCCTGGTCGGAACAGGTACCGGCACCATCGCCGCATAATGTGCCCACGGTCTCCACGATATCCAGTGGGCAGTTCGTGCCGCCGTTGCAGTATTCGTCCCGGTCGCATTCGCTGACCGCGGGCCGACAAATCGTGTCACCCGATGCAACCACGTCGACAGGACAGTTGCCGTTGCCGTCACAGAACTCTTCCAAATCGCAGTTTCCAGCGGCGGTTCGGCAGGAATAGTCGGAAGGGCGGTGGTTGACCAGGCAAACACCGATGCCGTCACAAGTGTCCTGCATGGAACACAGGCTGGCCGGATTGCCACAGAAAGTGTCGACGTCAAAGTCGTTGATCTGGCAAGCGCCACCGCCATCGCAAGTATCCTGTCCCGAGCACTGCGTAGCCGCATCACCGCAATTGGTGCCGGGGTTCACGTAAGCGTTGGTCGGACAAGCGCCGGCTCCATCACAGAATTCCGCCACATCGCATTCGCCGGCTGCTACACGACACTCGAACGTGATTGCAAGGTGGTTGGACAGGCAAACCTTGTTGCCGTCGCAGGTGTCCTGCCCGGAGCACAGAGTGGCTTCGTCGCCGCAATCGGTGCCGGTCGCTACATAGGCATCGACAGGACAGGTGCCGGCTCCGTCGCAAAATTCCGCCACATCGCATTCGCCGTCAGCGACGCGACATTCCGTCGAGTTCGACAAGTGGTTCGGCAGACAGTTGTTATTGCCGTCGCAGGTGTCCTGGCCGGAACAGTCGGTGGCCGCATCGCCACAATCCGTGCCGGAGTCCATGTAGACATCATCCGGACAAACGCCGGCTCCGTCACAGAATTCCGCCACATCGCATTCGCCGGGGGCGACGCGACATTCGAGCGTGGTCGCATGGTGGTTGGGTAAACAGTTGCCGCCCGCATCGCAGGTGTCCTGACCGGAACATTCGGTGGCTGCATCGCCACAATTCGTGCCAGAGCCCACGTAGACATCATTCGGACAAACGCCGGATCGGTCGCAAAATTCCGCCACATCGCAGTCTCCATCGGCTTCGCGACATTCCGTCGAGGTCGGCAAATGGTTCGGCTGACAAACATTGTTGCCGTCGCAGGTGTCCTGATTCGAGCAGATATCGCCGGGAGACCCACAAAAGGTGCCGACGGGCTCGTAAGCTTCTTCCGGACAATCGCCGTCAAAGCAGGTTTCTGTCGAATCGCATTCTCCCGTGGAGGCTCGACAGACCGTCGTGTTGGCCGCATGGTTGGACAGGCAGACGCCGCTGTTATCACAGGCGTCAGGGGCAGTGCAGGTGTTGGCGGTCGGGTCTCCGCACGCCGTCCCCGAAGCCACGATGATGTCCGTTGGGCACTCGTCATCACTGCCGTCACAGAACTCCTCGACGTCACAGCCACCCGGAATGGCGGGGCGGCAGACTCGCGTCCCGGAGGGCACCAGGTTGTCTTGGCATCCACCACCGCCGTTGCATGTGTCGGCATCGTTGCAGGGATGATTCACGGTGTCGCCGCAAACGGTCTCATTGCCCGGCATGGTGTCGACGGGGCAGGTCAGGTTGGTGCCGTTGCAGAACTCCGCAGGATCGCAGATGGAGTCAGCGCCAGCGGCCCGGCAAGCCACGTCATATGTGGGTTGGGCCTGGACGGGTCCGCAGAGGCCGTCGGTGGCGGCACCCAGTGCCTGGCTGCATGCCTGGCAATCGCTCAGGTCGCCATCGCCGCAGCTCGAGTTGCAGCAGACTCCATCGATGCAGTTTCCGCTGTAGCAATCCACGCCATCGGCGCAGGTTTCCCCATCGATCAGGTACGGGTATTCCCATGTGTCACCCAGGGAGGCATCGGCAAAATCCTGCCCGCCATAGACCACGGTCACGCCGCGCTCCACGTCGAAGGCCATGGTGTGCTGATCGCGGTTGGGTGGCTCGTCGTAAGGAATGATCGGCGTCCAGTCAGCACCGTCGAATTCCCAGGTCGTCTCTCCTGACGGCATCAGATTTCCCAAAATACCGGAGCCACCGTACATCACGACCACACCCCGTTCGGCGTCAAAGGTCATGGTGTGCTCTTGCCGGGCGCTCGGCGTGTGGGCCGTCCCCAACGAATTCCACTCCCAAACGCTGGACACCGAGTTCCAAGTCAGAATCCAGGTATCGCTCATCGTGGTGGTTCCGTTGGAACCGCCAAACAGGACGATCTGATCGTTGGCGCTGTCATAGACCATCGCGTGACCCTGGCGAGGTGCGGGGTAGGGGGCGATGATCGCCTGGGTCCAGGTATTTGCGCCCATGTCGTACAGCCAGGTTTCCCCGTCCAAACCGCTTTGGAAACCGCCAAACAGCACAAAGAGACTTTGCGATTCAAAGTAGGCCATCGCGTGCAGGATGCGGGGTCTGGGATTGGTCGCCGGTGTCAGCTGACTCCAGGTCGAGCCGTTCCAGGCCCATGTGTCGGACAAAGGCACGCCACTTGAGTTTTGGCCTCCGTAAAGCAGGATACGGCCTCCAAAATCCCAGTTGCTGTCCGTGACCATGGCGTGGTCTTTGCGACCCGGGAAAACCGGAGCACCAGCGGTGTGCAGGAGCCAGTCGGTGCCGTCCCACAACCAGGTGTCAGCCAGGAACGCGGCGCCAACTACGCCACCGAACAACATGGTCATTTTCAAATTGATGTCATAGGCCATCGCATGACCGTAACGAAAACCGTTGCTCGGGGCCTTGGTCTCTTCGATGGTCAGGGTTTCTTTCCAAGTGGTCGTGCTGTATTCTGGAGGCTGGACACCTCCATCGCTGACATCTATCTTGGTCAAGGCTGACTCTTGGACCGCCAAGTCATTGGTCTCTCCGGTGCAGCCGATAAGCATTGCCGTTGCCAGCAAAGCCGCCAAACAGGTACGCATGATTGTTGATGAAGCGATGCCCCTGTTCCTGCTCATTATATTTGACATTCTTTCATCCTCCCGTGCCTTTTGAAAAATAATCCATGAACATCAACCAACTCAATCGCATTGTGAACGAAAACGCCCAAAGACGACCACAAAATTCTGTATTTGTCAACTGGGATTGCTGTGCCCTGGATCTCCCACCCCTTCGTTT
>JAGLDW010000258.1 GCA_023145395.1 Lentisphaeria bacterium
TCCAGAGTCCGCCTCCCACATTCCGACTAAGTTCTGCATATGGAGGGTTGATTCTGGGGCGTGGGGAGTGATTGTGGGAGAGGCTGCCTGAAACCGCATAATAGGAGTGTTTGTGAAATGGCGCTGAAATCCTGGCTCTCGACGACATCTGTTCGATTCTACCCCGGTAGTGCCGCGTGCCGATACCGCGCGCTGACGCTGGATGGCGCGCTGAACGAGCGACTCAGTTTTCAGGTCGCCATGCGCATGGACGATAAGAACACGCAGCGGGTTGCAGTCGAGGTGGCTGGCCCGGACGGCTGGACGCTGCGGGTGCGTCGCGTCGGGTATGTTCCAGTGCGGCATCTGAACACGGCGGCCGCAGAGGGGAGTCTGGAAGTGGAGGGACTCGGACATGTGCCCGGCTACGTTCCCGATCCATTGTTCGACGAGACTTTCGTCGATCTAGCCTCCGAGGAGACGCATGCTTTCTGGGTCACTGTGGTTCCTGCCGCAGACGCCACGCCGGGGGAGCACACGCTCACGATCACCGTCACGCCAGAGCGGGGAGGTAGTCAGAAGCGCGAAGCAAAGGTGCTGCTGCACACTGTTCGACTGGCGCCGCGTCAAGACTTCGCCATCACCCATTGGTTCTACGCGGATTCCATCTGCGATTGGTACGATGTGGCACCATTCAGCGCGGAGTTCTGGCCGTTGTGCGAAGCGTATCTGAAGAATTATGCGGATCATGGCCTGACCATGATCTACGTTCCCGCATTCACGCCGCCCCTGGATGGTGTGAAGCGCCCGACACAACTTCTGAAAGTGACGGATCGGGGCGATGGCAACTATGCTTTCGACTGGTCTGATGTGAAGCGTTGGGTCGAGCTGGCAAAGAAATCTGGTCTGACCGAGTTCGAGTGGACTCATCCCTTCACGCAGTGGGGAGTGAAGCACGCGATTCGCATCTACCACGACCAGGGATTGGACGAGCGTCTTCTTTGGCCTGCCGACACGCCCGCCACAGGCACCGTGTACCGCAATTTTCTCGGCCAATATCTGCCTGAGTTGAAGACATTCCTCCAGGCCGAGGGGATTCTGGACCGCACTGTGTTCCACGTGTCGGACGAGCCCCATAACGAGGACGACAAGGCGAACTATGTCGCCGCGCGCGCGTTGCTTCGGGAGCTGGCACCGTGGATGAAGACCATGGACGCCCTGACCGATGTTGCCTACGGGCACGAACATCTCACGGATATGCCTGTCCCCAGCATTCGCACTGCCATGCAATTCCACGAGCAGGGAATCGAGAGCTGGTGCTACTACTGCTGTGGTCCCCGCGGAGCGTTCCTGCAGCGTCTGATGGATACGCCGCTGGCGAAGATCTGGATGCATGGTCTGCTTTTCTACCGCTGGCCTTTCAAGGGGTTTCTGCATTGGGGCTACAACTACTGGTACCGGTCGCAAACGCGGGAGTTGATCGACCCCTACTCCGTGCAGGACGGGCATAAATGGCCCGGCTGGGCGTATGGCGACACCTTCGTCGTCTATCCGGGGCCCGATGGCCCGATCGATTCGTTGCGCTGGGAGGTCTTCGCGGAAAGTCTGCAGGACTACCAATTGTTGCAGGCCTTGGGTGTGTCACGGGACGACAAGTTGCTGGCGCCTTTGCGGGCGTTTGACGATTTTCCAAAGACCGAGGCATGGCGTACAAACTTGCGTCGCGCACTCTTTAGTCGTGCCGACAACGAAATGAGCTGAGACAACTGCGCAATTGCGGTCAGTGGCTCGGGAACTCCGGGACCAAAGGTGTTTTCCGGGCAATCGCGGTCCCGGAGGTCCCGCACCACTAAACCGTTTGTCGATATAGTGCTCCCTCGGTATAGTCACAGTGTTTCTGTTTCTATCCATCTTGGCTACGGCCTATAGTCTGTCGTATGCGGAATTCTTCATCGAAGAACCGCCTTTTTCTCTGATCATGAAAGGGAGTCTGTCATGTTGTATACGGTTGAAAGAACAGCGAATGCACCCTCGCTGGACGGAGATTGGGATGGTGCCGCGTGGGAGGGAGCCAACACGGTTGAGGCGACTAACTTTCGCCCCGAGAGTTCTGACCACCGCCCAAATGCCTCGTTTCGGGTTCAGTACAGTGCCACGGCGCTGCACGGCATCGCCCGAGTGGAGGACTGCTATGTGCGCGCGGTGTACGAGGGTTTTCAGGCAGCCGTCTGCCGGGATAGTTGCGCGGAGTTCTTCTTCAAACCGGATGTGGGGCCCGGCTACTTCAACTTCGAGTTCAGTTGCGGCGGATCGTTCCTCGCGTCCTACGTTCTCGACTGCAGCCGGATTGGGGACGAGGGTCTTGCCGACTGCCGCATGCTGACGGAAGCCGAGGGACGTCAAGTCTCCGTCTGGCATAGCTTGCCGACGCGTGTGGAGCCCGAGATTGCGGAGCCGACCGTGTGGACCGTGCAGTTCTCGATTCCACTGGCCGTTCTCGAGCCCTACTGCGGCGCCATCGGGGACCTTGCCGGGCGCGAGTGGGCCGGTAACTTCTACAAATGCGGGGACGAGACGAGTCATCCGCACTGGGCATCCTGGGCACCCGTCAGCGAATTGAACTTTCACCTGCCCGACTGCTTTCAGCCCATTGTCTTCGTCTGAGTCAGGCGAAGACGCGGCGTAGGAAGTCGATACTGGTGCGGGCGATTTTCTCCGCGCCGTGCGAGAAGTCAAAGACTTCCACCGAGGCGTAGTCGTCGTAGCCAATGTCCCGGACGCCCTGGACGATGGGCGTGTAGTCCGTGTCTCCCCAGCCGGGGCCATTGAGGTTCTCGTCGTTCACGTGGAAGTGTCCCACGTAGCCCTTGGCTTCGCGGATGATCTCGTCGAGCGGACGTCCCTCTCCGCACATGGCTTTCACGTCGATGTGGACCTTGAAATTGGGGTGGTCAAGTTCGTCGACCATGCGCATGCCCTCGCGCACCGTGTTGATGAAGTTGGTCTCCACGGTAGTCAGTGGCTCGATGCAGAGAGTGACGCCTCGCTCGCTCGCGTCGTCGAGCATGCTGCGGAACGAGTCGGTCGTAAACTCCCACGCCTGCTCGTAGCTGAGTGGTGCAACCACATCGCGCTGTTTTGGGGAGCCAATGACCATGCGATCACCACCCAGGTCTCCGCAGAAATGGATGAGCTGCACCATGTAGTCTCGCGTCTTCTTGCGAAGGTCCGCATCGGGATGATTCATGTAGAGCCCCTCCGGCTTGACTAGGAGCCAATGGAGGCCGATCAGTTCCACCCCCGCGTCGGCGGCCACGCTGCGGATGGCGTCGCGACGGCTTGCCGGAATGTCCGTGACGGATTCGGCGATGGTGAAGGGGGCGACTTCCACGCCGTCGTATCCCATGTCGGCGGCAAGCCGGATCGCGTCCTCGATCGGCCAGCCTTCGCAGAACTCGTTGCAGAGGGCGAACTTCATGGTGTCAGACCTTTTTCCTGATGTGCTCGGTAAGCCGGTCGCTAGAAACAAAACCATAATCTTGCACACATTCGCCCTTGTGCCACTGCATGCAAGACTGGGAAAAGCGGCGTTTGCATGATATACGAAACCACGTGTGGCCACTCACTCTGGAGGTAGATGATGCATGGACATGGACTTGGATCGGGAATTGTGGGCATTCTTTTCCTGTGTGGTGTTGTTTCGACGGGAGCACAGACTGTGACGGATTGGACGGAAAGCAAGGCAACGTGGTCTACGCAGAGCTACTGGAAGGATGAAAACATTCTCCAGAAGTACACATTCGCGCCGAACAAGAAGGACAAAGTGGTAGGCGAGTCCAGCGTTCAGGTGCACATGCAGGTGGCGGCGGAGCGGCCCAAGGATGTGGTTGAATTGCGTCTGTCGCTGTCGTCGGCGCTGGATCTGTCTCAGGTCGATGGGGTCGAGCTATGGCTGAAGGTGGTCGAGGGCTCTGGCCTGAAAGTCCGCAATGCGTTCTTCTGTAGTCCAGGTTTCAGGAAGCTCTCCATTGCCGACTATCTCGAAGAAGTTGATCTGTCGAAGCCGGGGCAGTGGCAACGCGCGGTGATTGACCTCAGCAACGTGCGCGTCCTCGACAAAGCCACCCCCCATCAGGCCGGGGTCTACGACCGACATGATGTGACGGTCATCTGTCTGAACTTTCTGCTCCCCGTCGGCGCGGTGGACATCACATTGCTGATGGATGGCATGCGCCCCACGACATTGCCCCCGCTCAGAGAACGTCTGCAGGCGGCAGCGGCAAGAAAGGATGTGGGGTTCTGGAGATGGCGGTCCAAATACCCGGAGAGGGATCTATCTCCCCGCCCCACCGACGGGCGGAATCTGGCGCTGAGCATCCGCAAGCTGACCCACGGCTTCACGCCTCCCCGTCCATTCCTGATCTGGGGCATCGGACCGAGCTATCTCAATTTTCTGGGAGATGGCACCGCCCTGGCTTGCCATCTGCGAAAACGCTTTCCGCAGGCGCCCCAGATTGTGTACAAGAAACGTGTCGGTTCATCGGTTCCCTGGCGGTATGTGCTTGGCTGGGCCGAGCACGAGGTTGTTTCCGAGCAACCGGATTTGGTCTTGTTGTACGGCATCGGACTCGAGAGTGATCTGGAAAAGATTTTTCAGACGCTGCGCAGGCGGACGACCGCCGACATTGTCGTGGCGAGTGTCCACTGGAAGGGAGACGACGTCAAGAACTGGGGCAAGGATGAAGATGCCACGAACTTCGGGGACATTCCCGAGATGCGCCGGATCTGCGAAACCTACGGTGTGGAGTTTGTGGAAAACCGCAAGGAATGGGCGCAGTATCTGCGTGATCACGGCATGAAGATTGAAGTGGATCCCGAACATGGTCTGCTGATGGACGGCGTGCATCAGTCCAAGTATGGAGCCCTCGTGATCAACGAGAACATTGTCCGGCATTTTGCCGCCCGGGATGTCTATGCCTATGCACCCGACAGCCGGGAACGCCAGCTGCGTGTGACGCGGAGCAGAAGCGCGACAGCCAAGGAAGGCGCGACGACAGTGGGGTCGAATTGGACGCTTCGTGACGGAGTGGCGAGCACCACGGTTTCAGGTAGCAGGCTCAAGGTGCATTTCACGGGGACTCGGATCGATCTCGTCGGGGTCAAGTCCGCAGCTGGTGGCACGGCACGGATTCTGCTAGATGGCCTGTCGGCGAAAAAGGCGCGGTGCTTTTTTGTCGGCCCCATTGCCTGCGGCGGCGACAATGTCCGACCGAAATCGGGGTCCGTGAGAGATATTGGTCCCCACGGCATTGTGCTTTGCGAGAACCTTGTTCCCCAGACTTGGACTATTCGGGTGACGGATGACGAGGGAGGCTACGAGCTTGCTGGAAGCGTCACGGGAGCCGATGGCAAGGGACATATGCTGAAGCCGTTCCGCAGTGACAGCGGTCAAATCAGCATTCCCCCGGAACGGTGGCGACACGGGGCGGGATGTGTGCCTTTCCTTCACCCTTGGAATGGCAAGATCGTGAACAAGACGGGCGACACCTACACGTTCATCGTCTACCGGGCCTGTACCTTCGCGGTTGATTTTCGTGGCAAGACTGGTGTGTTTCGTGTCCCTCTTTTTCAGAATCTGTCGAATGAGGCGCATGTTCTCGAGCTGGTCTCCGAGGACAAGGGGAGTATACGCGTCAAGCGATTCGATGTCTTCGAGCCTCCGCTGCATTGATTCGCAAGACCTGCGAGGTCAATCCCGTTCGAGCAGGAGTGTCGCATGGGCGGCGATGGCTTCACCGCGTCCAATGGCATCGGCCTTTTCGACCGTGGTGGCCTTGACGCTGATCTGGCTGATGTCGCAGGCGAAGATGTCCGCCAGCGAGGCGCGGATGGCTGGGACGTGAGGAGCGAGTTTTGGCTGCTCGGCGAGGACGACGGCGTCGAGGTTGCCAAGGCTCCACGCTCGAACGCGGTCATCCGCAAGCACGTGGCGGAGCAGTCGCGCGCTGTCTGCGCCTCGATAGGTTTCGTCCGTGTCCGGAAACCACTGTCCGATGTCCCCCAGCGCGAGTGCGCCGAGAACGGCATCGGTGACCGCATGCAGGAGCACGTCCGCGTCGGAGTGGCCGAGCAGGCCGCGGTCCCATGGGATCTGCACTCCCCCAAGCATGAGTTTGCGGTCATCGCAGACTCTGTGCAGGTCGTATCCATGTCCGATTCTGATCATGTGAGCCCTACAGACTATCGAATTGAGTCGTACCGTCTCTTGCCTTCCCTATCAGGTTACATAGGTTTTAGCCGGAATCAACACCTGAGAGATAGCATTTTCTACCACAGAGAGCACAGAGACCACAGAGGAAAGAACTTTTCGTGCGGAACCTGGGGAAGACTGGAAGTTTGACAGAATTGACAAGATGGACAAGATGGGACATTCAGGGATTGGCTTTGGATGTCGAGGCTTGACAGGAGAAGTCGAACTTGCTAGTGTCTGTGCCTGCACCACGCTTCCGTCACACATCAAACATGGACTGCCTTCCTCTCCGGAGGCATGCTAAGGGTCGGCACGGAAATAACT
>JAGLDW010000259.1 GCA_023145395.1 Lentisphaeria bacterium
CCGATACAGTGCCGGTCCGCGCCTCAGAAACTTCCTCGGTTCTCCCTTATGCCGTCCCATTCAAATAGCGTTTGGGCTGGGCCGACGCGAGGTCGGCCTCCCAGTTCGTTGTCGGGATCGGGAAGGGGCAGATGCCGTGCTGAAAGCTGTTATGTAAAGAACGGAGCGACACCGCCTCCCAATCAAGGCCTGCGTGTTCCCTGCCTGTCCCATGAGTCCGGCGTTTGGGTTCAATGCCCCAGTGCGTATGACCGGCTTCATTGTCGTGGGCTAGGCGTGTGGGTATCACAGTTCGACTCCCGGGATGACGGTGTCCTCCGAATAGATTCATGCCATCTTGACCTTTCCTTTCAAGTAAACGGCCATATCAAAGACTGTGCCATTGCGGAGCATGAAGTAGACAGCGATCGCGAGCCTGTGTGCGAGGATCGTGTTACATCTGCGTTTCCCATGTTTCGCTGTCATCCGGTCAGCGTACTTCTTGAACGGGCCAGCGCGTTTGGCGATGATCACAGCCTGTATAAACGCCCACTTCAGGTAGTGATTGCCCATCTTCCGGCCCTGCACGCCCACGGTCTTGCCGGCGCTCTCGCTGCCCGGGGGCGTAAGCATGGCATAGCTGCAGAAGTCGCGGACGGTGGGGAAGCGACTAATCTTGTCGACCTCATAGAGCACGACCCATGGCAGGATCATGCCGAAACCCGGAACGCTCTTGAGCTGGAGGAATTGGACCGATGAGTTGGCTCTGGTATGTTTCATGATGGCGTTCTCGAGATCCAAGATCTGCCGGTGCAGGAAGTGGCTCACTTCGCAGTCGCTCTTCATGGCCAACTGCAGCAGCTCATTGTCGTAGCGGTCCGGTATCTCCAAGTGTTTCGTGGCGGCCCGTGTTTCACTCCGGGTGAGCGGGACCTGTCCATGAACCTGGACTCCGGCATTCATCCGTCCCTCCACTCGCGCTCGCAGTCTGACCAACCAGATTCGGCGGCGAAGCAGATCACGAACGGGCCGGTTCCGCGCGGAGCAGCAGTACGCTTCGGGCAGCATGCTGCTACGGAGCAGGTGTGCGATCTTCTCAGAGTCGACTTTGTCATTCTTGGTCTTGGTGCCGTGGATCGCTTTCATGTACAGCGCATGTCCGAGCACGAACTTGACCTTTGCGTCCACACACGCATCGCAGAGCCAGTACCAGTTGAAGGTGCACTCACAGGCCACGGAAAGATCGTGGCGGTACGGCTCGACCAGTTTCAGGAAGTACTCGAAGTCGTTGTTGCGGATGTTGCGGTGTACCAGGATGTTTCCTTCACGGTCCATGACGCAGATGTACATGCTTCGAGCATGCAGGTCGATGCCACAGTTGAATTCGGTTTGGGTCTGAT
>JAGLDW010000026.1 GCA_023145395.1 Lentisphaeria bacterium
CCGTGCGCACGGAGGAGTTCATTAATAGCTTCGACTATGACTACCGCCCGCCTGCCGGGAAGCAGACGTTTGCGGTGCATAGCGAAATGGCGCCCTCGCCGTTCCGCCCGGGAATGGAGCTTCTCAAGACGGGGATCAAGGGCTATCGCATCGGGCGCGACGACCATCGCGGCGCGGTGCTGACGTTGGTGGTCGATACCTCGGGCTCGATGGCGACGCCGGAGCGCATGGGCCTGGTCAAGAAATCACTGGCGCTGCTGCTCAACGAGCTGGGGCCGGCCGACGAGGTGGCGCTGGTTCAGTTTGGTGGCGAGGCGCGCCTCGTGTTGGAGCATACCCCGGCGGATCGGAAGGACGTGCTGCTCAAGGCGGTTGAAAAACTGCAACCCGGCGGCCCGACACAGTTTGATGCGGGGCTGGAGCTGGGATATGCCATGGCCACGGCGGGCTTCAAGGCGGGCGCCTCGAACCGGATCATCATCATGTCGGACGGCGTGGCGAATCTGGGCGAGCTTGATCCGGAGGTGATGCTCACGAAGGTGGGCGAGCACCGGCGCAAGGGAATCTATCTTTCGGTGCTGGGCTTCGGCGCGGGCACCTACGACGACGACCTGCTCGAACGCCTCGCCAACCGGGGCGACGGCATGTATGCCTATGTCGATACCCTCGACGAGGCGCAAAAGCTCTTTGTTGATCGGCTTGCGGCGACGCTCCATGTGATTGCCAGCGACGTCAAGATCCAGATCGAATTCAACCCGGATCGCGTCCTGCGCTACCGTCAACTCGGCTACGAAAACCGTCAGCTCACGAAGGAGCAGTTCCGCGACGACACTGTCGATGCGGGCGAGGTTGGTTCGGGGCAGTCGGTGACGGCGCTCTACGATGTGGAGCTGAACCCGGCGGGCGACAGCCGCGACCCGATCGCCACGGTTTATGTGCGCTACCGCCGCGCGGATACCGGCGCGATCGAGGAGATCAGCCACCGGGTGATGGATTCTGTGCGGCACAAGCGATTTACGGATGCGCCGCTGCGCTTCCGCGTGGCGGCCTGTGCCGCCGAATTTGCGGAGCGCCTGCGCCGCAGTCCCTACACCGAAGCCACCCATATGCAGGATATTTTGAGAACGCTTGAACCCGTGGTGCTGGAAATGGAACTCGACACGCAAGTGCGAGAGCTCCTTCAGCTCATTTCGATCGCGAACGGATTGGGGAAATAAGAGGAGATTGGATGATGAAACGTGCATGGATATTTTTAATGGGTTGTTTATTGGCGGGTGCAGTGGGCGCGGAGGTGCTGGTGCGGCAATTGGATCTTTCGGGAACGCTTGGCAACAGCGAGCTGGCGATGCACATGGAGTTCGAGGCGGAGGTGGAGGAGGCTCCGGCACGCTTGCAGGTGCTCGCGGGCGCGGTGTTGCAAACCGAGGCCAAACTACCGCGTGGCGCCAAGCTGGTGCTCGAAGAGGGGGTCTACTATATCGAGTTTGAAAAGAAGGGTCGCCAGTCGATCTCCATTGATTTCGAGGCCAAGGTGAACGCAACCGGCCAAAAGCGCTCCTCGGCGTTCGAGGTGCCGAATGCCACGATCCGCAAGATGATGCTGACCGCCGAGAAGGAGGGCTACACCGTGGAGGTGGTCGGGGCCTCGCGCTCTCGGAAGCTCGATGCCGCGCGCGTTGAAGCCTATCTGCCTGCGTCGGGTGCGGTATGGATCAACTGGCAGCCCGAGCTCGAAAAGCTTTCCGGCGAGCTGGTGGCGTCGTGCGACAGTGTTTTGGTGGGCTCGGCCAAGGTCGGGGCGTTGCAGCTGCAAGGACTCTTCCGCTACACCATTCCGCAGGGAAGCCTGAAGGCGCTGTCGATGAAGCTTCCGGCGGGACTGAACATAACCCAGGTGACGGGGGCTGATCTGTTGGCGTGGAAGGTGGAGGACGAAGGGGCGACCCGTCAGCTACGGATCGAGCTGGGCCGCCCGCACGAAAAGCAATACCTGCTGACGATCCAGGCGGAGCAGGCGCTGGCAGACTTTCCCTGCAAATTTAATTTTCCGGTGCTTGAACCCCAAGGGGTGATCCGCGCAAACGGCGTGGTGCTGGTGGGAACCGACAGCAACATTAAGCTGCTGGTGGAGGAGCAGGGCGGGCTGATCCAGGTCGAGCCGGATGCCGTCGAGTGGGGCGGGCTGGCACAACCCAAGCGCGGGACGTATGCCTATATGTTCGCCAACATGCCGTTTGCTATGAAGCTCTCGGCGGACAACATTGTGACGGCACTCCACGCGCAGGATCAACTGGTGTTGGCGCTGAGCGAGGACGATGTCTCACTGGAGGCGAAGCTCGATCTCGAGGTACGCGACGCCCCGGCCACGGAAGTGGAACTGGAGGTTTCCAAGGATTGGACGGTGGCCAGCGTGGGCGGGCAGAACGTGGCGGACTACGACGTGCGCGATCGCGACGGCGCGCGCTGGATCACGATCTATTTCAAGAAGGCGGCGGAGACCCGTGCGCTGGTGCAGGTGCGGCTGGAGAAAACACTGCCAAAGAATGCTGCCGGATTCGAGATGCCGATGTTCCGCGTGCCGGACGCACGGTCCGAGCGCGGGTTCATGGTCCTGCGCGGCGAGGTGGGAACGCGGCTGGAAGGGGTCGGACTGAAGGGGCTGCGAGAGGTCAACACCGGGTCGCTCCCGGTCAAGATTGCCGATGCTCGGCAGGCGTTCCGCTTCAAGCGCCCGGACTGGACGGGGCGCGTGGAGATCCGCAAGGAGCTGGCTGCGATTCATGCCGAGTCGTTCCAGCTGGTTTCGCTCGGCGAAAGCGGCGTGTTCGGCAGCAGCCTAATCACCTACAACATTGCCAACGCCCCGGTGCGCAGCTTTGATTTAAAGATTCCCGAACACTATCGAAACGTCGAGATCCACGGACTCGACATTCGCAACCACACCCGTAGCGGCGACCGCTGGACGGTGCATTTGCAACAGAAGGTGATCGGCGACTATACCCTGCTGGTGACCTACGATCATCCGATGAAATACCAAGGCGAAGAGCTGGTCGTCGGCGGCATCCAGGCGCTGGATGTCGAGAATGAGGTGGGCTACATTGCCTTGGCCGGTTCGGCCAACCTGTCGCTCGCCGAAGAAGTCGGGCGGTCGGAGGCCATCCTCCCGATCGAGGTGGACGAAGTGCCGGAGGAGTATGCGCTGCTCGTGAACGACCCGATCATGCATGCCTATAAATATGTGGCCGCCCCCCACGAGGCTCAGGTGCGAATCAAGCGCTTCGCCACCCAACCACTGTTGACCCAGGTGGCGGACCACTTGACGCTCAACACCCTCCTCGGAAAGGACGGCGAGGCCGTGACTGTTGCCACCTACCACGTGAAGAACACGGATCGGCAATACCTGCCGATCCGCCTTCCGGCGGATGCGGTTCTGTGGTCGGTGAAGGTGGAGGATAAAAAAACTCAGGTGCTCGACCAAGGTAGCGGGCAGGTGCTCGTTCCGGTGGAGCGGCGGCGCGATCCCAACGCCCCGATCAAGGTTGAGGTGAAGTATGCCGAACAGTTTGGCAAGCTGGGTATTTGGTCGCGTGTCGGTTTCCAGTCGCCCACCGTGGATACGCAGTCGGTGTTTGCGCGCTGGACGTTCACACTGCCCGACGAGCGAAAACTGGCCTCCGCTTCGGGGAACATGGAGCAACCGGCCGAGCTTTCTTCCCGGTGCGTCGGGTGGGGGCAGCTCGCGACACT
Source organism: Lentisphaeria bacterium (assembly GCA_023145395.1). GTDB lineage: Bacteria > Verrucomicrobiota > Lentisphaeria > Oligosphaerales > Lenti-02 > JAGLDW01. Next base: position 3,748 of record JAGLDW010000026.1, read on the forward strand.
CGTGGGTATGGAGGGTACGATCTTTGGGTTGGGAGCCGCGACCGTTCTGGGGCTGGGGCTGTTTTTCCTAGGAGTGAATAGAGGGGCTGGACGAGGTTTCTCCTTCCCGTTGTTCCTGCTGGTCCTCTGCTTACTGGTGGCCGCAGTCGCAGTGGGTGCCGCAGGGCTTGGAGCCTCCCTGTTGCTGGCCGATTCGGTGACCGGTACGCCTTCGGAGTGGGCGTTTACCAAGTCGGTTTCCGGCTCCGATGGCGGGTTGCACGTTCGGCTGGTGCTCGCGAGCGAGCAGGTTGCTCCCCTGAAAACTCTGGTGCTGTTGCTCGTCGGCCTGCTTCCGGTGGCGTGGGCGGCGGCGACCCGGAAATGGAAGTTGCTGATCGTGTTGCTGGCAGTCATGGCGGGACTCTATTCCTTTAGCCCCTACTTGGCCTGGCTGACGCTGGCGGTTCCGCAGCTACTGCTTTTCGTCGCGCTCTTCATGGCGGGCCGACGGCGCGGGCTAGG
>JAGLDW010000260.1 GCA_023145395.1 Lentisphaeria bacterium
TCCACGCGGATCTTGACCAGGCCTCCGCTGCGCATCTGACAGAGCATGACCGTGGACTCGTCATTCTCGTAGTGGTTTCCGCGGGGGTCGGTGAAATGATGCCCGCCACCCGCGCAGCAGACGCGTTCCACACGGTCCCCCTCCATCCACTGGAGGATGGGACCCAGGCTATGGGTGCAGTAGGTCACCCCCGCGAGCCCAGTCTGCCAGGTGCGGCGCCAGGGGGTCTTTTCATTGTGCGCCTTCAGTTCGTGGATGTATTCCCCCTCTGCATAATAGGGCGTCCCCAACTTGCCGCTGCGCACGATTTCGCGGACGATCGCGTTGGGGCGCATATAGGTGTAGTTCTCGGCCATCATATAGACGCCATTGCTTTTCTTGCAGGCCCGCACCAAATCCTGGCACTCCTCGATGGACACGCCGGCGGTGACTTCGCTCAGCACGCTGATGCCGCGCTCGAGGGCGGGGATGGCCATGGGCACGTGGAGCTGCATGGGGGTGCCGATGATGACCGCGTCCAGCTTGCAGTCGGCCAGCATTTTGTCGTAGTCCGCAAAAGTCTGCTCCGCCCCGAGCCGTTCGGCGGCCGCGCCGAGTTCCTCCTCGTTGATGTCGCAGATGGCCTTGATGCAGACAGTGCCCAGCGCGTCGCACGCCGCTTTGAAACTCGCGCCGCGTCCGCAGGCACCCACAATGCCGAAGTTCAACATGTCATTTCCCCCGCATTTCCTAGATCTGCATTTGTTGGTGCGTTCGCCTGCACCATATCAATAGGTCGTACAGTACGATACTCCATACCGAGTTGGGGGGCAATCCCCAGCGAGCGAGTCCACTACCACAGAACCATGTCTCTTCGTAACCGGTGAGTCGCGGGGAAACATCCAGGAGACTCAGTTCGAGTTACTCCCATCGACCGGGAGTTTCTCCCCACCCCCCCCCACGAGACAGGGGCGTCATGGCACCTCAAATGGAACTTGACAGTAAGCTGCTTGAGAGTACCGAGTTCTCAGTCT
>JAGLDW010000261.1 GCA_023145395.1 Lentisphaeria bacterium
CTCGTTGTTCTTGATCATGTCACTGCCCTGGAAGCCGACTCCTTCGATCTGGATCTAGTCTGGAAGGTGATTCACGGAGGGGATGAGCAGTTGACCCTATCAGCCGACGGGGGTGCCTTCTCCGTACGTCGGTGCGATGCCGGCGGTCGTACCCGCGGCGCGTCTGTCATCGACGATCCCAGCGCCTCCGGCGGCAAGGCAGTACTCATGGGGCAAAGCGGTGCCGTCCTGAGCTTCGCAGTCTCTCTCCCGGCTGGCAAATATAGCGTGGAACTCTATGCCTACGGAGCAGACGGAAGCTCGGATTCCGTCTACCTCTCCGTGGGCGGCGGCGCCCCCATCGCCTGCCACCTGCCAAAGAGATCCTATGGTCCTTCCAACGAACGCTCTGATTTGAGCGGCGCTTCTGTCCTAGTGCCCGTCCGGATCTCGGGTCGCCAAGCGGTCTCGGTCAGCCTCAGGGAACACCCGCCCGTGCATCTTGACCGTATCCGATTCCTCAACCCCGATGGCTCCGAGCAAGCTGTCTTCGAGGTGGATGAAGCACCAAAGCCGACCGAAGCCGAGCTTGCCGCATTGCCTGCGGACAATTTCTTCATCAAGTGGCCCGACACAGCGGTCTCCGCACGCACAGCGGTTTCGTCCCCGAAGGGCATTGTCGTGCCCGTCATGAAACTGTTTCAGAGGCGGAGTGCAACGCTGAAAAAAGACGAAACTGCGGAGTTCGCAAATCTTCTTTTCGCACGTGGTGCGGGGGAGACGCAGGACTACGGAATCCGCCGAGTCGGCACTCGCGCCGTGCTTGTCACAGGCAGCGAGCCCACTCTCCTAGCGAGCCGGGGCGCCACCGTGCCAGGCCTCCGGTTCAATGGCCAGATGATTGCCGTCAGCGCTCGCCAGATCGCTTGGGCCGGCGGCAGCGAAATCTCCTTCGGCTCCTGCCGTATCTCCGCCGCTGCCACCTGCTCGGGCGAGATCGATGTCGCCACCGGAAAGATCCTCGGAGGGCAGGGAGTCACAGTTGAAGGGCTCTCGGCGAAAGCCGTCGCCAACTGGCTTGAGGGATGCCTGTCCCGTGCGGAGTCCGCAACGATCAAGGCCACGCGAGACAAGTCATTCGCCACCCCAAAATGGACCATCGACTTCGGGGAGGGCGACACAAAACGCCTTCGCCTGGCCGATCTGAACGGAGATGGCAAGCAAGCGATTGTCGCCGCTGCAGGCAACTCCGTCCTGGCAATCGATGCCTCCGGACAGCAGATCTGGCGCTTCCAAGGCACGGCGCCATTCTCCGATGTCGATGTGGGGGAACTCTCCGACCGGCCCGGTCTCGAAGTGCTTGCCGGAAACCAGGATCCATTCCTGCGCATCCTCGCCGCCGATGGCACATTGGTCTCGCAACATGAACTGCGAGGCCCCTCCTGGAACCAGAAGCACGGCGACCGCCCCTGGGGGTGCTCCAGCCTGCGGATCGTCGATCTTGACGTCGACGGCACCAACGAAATCGCCGTGGGTACCCAGTCCATGGAACTGCGGCTCTTTGCTCCCGACTGGCGGCAGATCGCTCTGGTCCGTCAAGCGGTGTTGCACGGAAGCCTGGATTTCATGGCGCTGGACTGTGCCGGCGACAACAAGCTGGAGTTGCTGGCGACCAACCACTATGGCAGCGTGTCCGTGCATCACCACGACGGCACAAAGCTCGGTAGCTTCTACACATCCATCGGCGACATGCAGGCAGTCGTCGCCGACTTGGATGGCGATGGTCAAATCGAGTTGATCGCAGGATCATCGACGGGCGATCTCATTTGCTGGACCCTGAACCGCACACCGCCGATGAACCAATCCAAGGTGCGCTGGCGTTTCGACAACTTCGGCTACGGTGTGAACCAGCTCCGCACAGCCGACCTAAACGCAGACGGCAAACCCGAGATCCTCATCGCCTCCCAGACCGGCTATGTGTATGCCGTGAACGGCGATGGCACCGTCGCCTGGCAGCGTCGCGTGGGCAATGACATCGTCGAACTACTGGTCGCGGAAGGGACCGGGCTGGTCTGTCTGGACCGCGACGGTTTGACCACGATTCTCAGTCCCGAGGGTGAAGTCATGGCAGAGCTGTCTTTGGGAATGAAGCCGCTTCGGGCCTTAATCCACGGACAACTCCTGATCGTGGGCGGAACCGGAACCATCGCCGCCTACCCCCTCCCAAACACAAAATGACTCACAAGAGCGGGGGGAGCCGCGTAGGCCTGGTCCCCAGACCCGGGCTGTTAGATTGTGGCTCGGCGCGGCCTGCGCCGAGAGTCTTAGCACTATAGAACTCTTACGGGACGAGCCGTCCCGAACCACTGAAAGAGCCAACCTACGTCGATTTGCGGAGTTCGCAGGGCACGGCTCGCGGCCCGCTCGCCCTCCAGGGGACAAGGTGCTATCCGCGTGCAAACACACGTGAAATTCAGTGTGTCCGAAACTGCTTTTTCACGAACTCGAACACGTCCTTCCATTGGCTCTGCGGGCCGTCGTAGTTCGTGTCCATGCGGTGGATGCTCTCGATGTCCAGTGCGTCCATCGCTTTCTTGAGATGCCGCCCGAAATTGGCGTGATGGATGTTGCCCGGCACATCCTGTCTCTTACGGTGGTAGACAAATGTGGGTGGGTCGTCCCGGGTGAGATGGGCGATGGGCGATGCGTCCTGCAGTTGCGCGTCCAGCGCCTCGTCCACATCCGCCGTGTCCCAGTCCCACTCCGGCGGGAGTCCGTAGAGCAGCTTGAGCGCTCCGTCCTGGTACGCGCGTCCGGGAACGATTTTCTTGATCACGCGCGGGTCGTAGGTGCACTGCGCCTGCAGGCCGATGGCGCAGGCGAGCCGAGTGGACTGTCGCGCCACGGGGTCGTCGCTCGCGGGGTCGGCCAAATCGTCGTGAAAAGCCAGCCAAAGCGAGAGGCCAGCTCCGGCCGATCCCCCATACGCGGCGAATCGGCTCGCGTCGATATTCCACTCCTTCGCTTTGCTGCGCAGGAATTGAATCGCACGCGCGCTGTCGTGCATTTGCGCTGGATAGGGAGCTTGGCTGGAGAGACGATAGTTGGATGCAGCAAAGGAGATTCCCGATTCCATACACCACTTCAGCAAAAGGGCGTTGACACTCCCCTTGTCTCCCGCGCGAAAACCGCCGCCGTGAAAAAACACAAGCACTGGCGTAGGCACGTCGGAATCTGCCTTCCAGAAATCGAGAACATTCCGCTCATGCGTGCCGTATGGGACATTGGCGAAACTCGGCGCGGGGAGTGGGGGACGTTTTCCGCGATTCCGGTTCCCTTGCTTGCCAAGCTGATTCCGGGATCGGCGAAAGGCACTGTCCTCCTCCAGAGTGACAAAACCGTCCTTGTTCGTGTCGATCCGGTTGAAGAGACGTTTCGCCCGAGCGGGAAACTCCTCGCGTGATAGCTTGCCGTCTCCGTCACGATCGTGTTGCTTCATGAACCGTTCCGCCCGCTGCGCTTGGCATACCACGGCAAAGCCCAGGATTGCCAGCCATGTCGCCGTCCGGATCCGTCGATTTCCAACCATGGTTTTTCTCCTGCTCAGCAGAACCCGAATGATGATGCACTAGACAACGTCAGTGAACATTCGACTGCGCTCCCACCGTGTCTTGTGCCGGTGTGGCGGTAGATTGGTGCTTTCGTTCTCACATTTTTGATTTCAGATTGCTCCAGGAAACTGGTCGATAGCGTATTGTTAGCCGAGTGTTACCTGACGCAGCAGCTTCTGCACAATGAAACGCACTGAAATGGAGGAAATTGCACGATGGGCACAACAAGCAACTGGCATGAGGATGTGTTTTTCGGGATCCACTACGATCTGCATGCGAAGGAGAGCGATACGGAGCTTGGGCGGGAGCTGACCCACGACCACCTCCGCGAACGCCTGCTTCGCATCCGGCCCGACTGGATCCAGTGTGACTGCAAGGGACATCCCGGCTACACGTCCTGGCCCACGAAGGTGGGCTCCACTTCCCCCGGCGTGGTGAAGGATGCCATGCGCATCCATCGGGAAGTCACCACCGAGCTTGGAATCCGTCTTGGCATGCACTATTCCGGGGTCATCGACAATCGAGCGCTCGAGCTGCATCCCGAGTGGTCGGCGGTGGATGCCAAGGGCGAGCGGAATGGACGCTCCACCTGCCGGCTGAGCGCCTACGCCGACGAACTCATGATCCCGCAGATGATCGAACTGGTCGAGAACTACAACGTGGACGGATTCTGGGTGGACGGGGAGAACTGGGGTTCGGCGCCCTGCTGGTGCGACGACTGTCGAGCCGAGTTCACCCGCCGCACGGGGGTCGCGGAGGCACCGACGGAGGCAGGGCAGGAGCATTGGGCCGAATGGCTCTCCTTCCAGCGCGATTTGTTCACGGAGTACGTCACCAAGTACGCGGACGCCGTGCACGCGGCCAATCCCGAGTGTCTGATCTGCAGCAACTGGATGTACACCATCCGCCAGCCAGAACCCATTACGGCCCACGTCGACTACCTGAGTGGCGACTACACGCCCAACTGGGGAGCGGCGAGAGCCGCGCTGGAGGGGCGCATGCTCGACAGTCGCGGGGTGACCTGGGATCTGATGGTCTGGGGTTTCACGCGCAACTACCAAATCCCCACGTCGCCGTGGGCGATGAAGCCGTCGATCCACCTCTGCCAGGAGGTCTCGGAGGTGGTGGCGCTGGGCGGCGCCGTCATGGTCTACACCAAACCGCATCGGACTGGCTGGCTGACTGGCTGGGAGCACGATATCATCGGCGACGTGGCGGACTTCTGCCGGGAGCGAAAGGAGAGCTGCTTCCG
>JAGLDW010000262.1 GCA_023145395.1 Lentisphaeria bacterium
CGGTCCACGGACATTCTCACCGAGGACGTGGTGGCGGAGCGCATGGGGAACTACAAGCTCCTGGTTGTTCCCGAGCAGACGTGTCTGTCCGACGAGATCGTCGCCGCGCTCGAGTCCTTCGCCCGCGACGGTGGCTGCGTACTTCTGTCCGGCGCACATCTCGCGACGGAGGTCCCGGACCTCGTTGGCTGCATCTGCGCGGGCGATGTGCACGATGCAGTGGATCTGCCTCTGGGCTCCGAAGCGATTTCGTTCGCGGGACCATGGCAGCCCGTGATCCCCGGGAATGGAACGGAGGCGCTTCTCTGCGGATGCCGAAATCTCGAACCCTCGATGGTCTGCGAGGACCAGATTCTGATCACCGAGCGCCAGGTCGGGTCGGGGATGATTGTGGCTGTGCACGGCCCACTATTCCGCGACTACTTCTGCGCGCATTTCCCGCGTATTCGGCAGCTGATCGCCGCCCTGGTGGAGGGCATGGAGATCGACTGGACCGTGAGAGTGGAGGCGCCGCCCACCGTGGAGCTGGTGGTGCGCCGCCAAGGAGACGAGACGATGATCAACCTGATCAACCGGGGGGCGGGCGAGACGCTGGCGCCGGAGCGGACGATCATCGAGGACCTGCCTCCAATCCCAGATGTGGTTGTCACAGTTGCACTCGAGAAAGCGCCCAAGAGCGTGCGGTTGCTTCCCGGAGACCGCGAAATCGCCTGGGAGTATGACGCCGGCACACTTCGCGTGCAGGTTCCGGAGGTGGCCGTGCACGAGATCGTGGCTGTGCGGTAGCCATGCGCTGGCTAGCCCAAAGAGCTTTCCGGCTAGTGGCTCGGGACCTCCGGGGCCGAAGGTGTTCTCGTGCTCATTCGCGGTCCGTGGACGTCCCGCACCACCATCGCACCACGCCTAGTGGTTCGGGACAAGGGGAGGAGGGAAGAGGCGAGGAACCACATCCTTTGGGCGTGGTTGTTTACGACGAGGGTGGTGGCGAGGGGACGAGGGCGTGGAAATCACTCCCTGCGGGGTTCTGGAATACGCGCAGATCAAACTCGGGCACGACGCTCAGTATGTGGTCGAATATATCGGCTTGGATCTCCTCGTAGTTCGCCCACACCTTGTCCTTGCAGAACACATAGATCTCAATGGGCAGGCCATGCGGGCCGGGAGCGAGCTGGCGCACGAGAAAGGTCATGTCCAAGTTCACCTGCGGGTGATTGTGGAGGTAGGAGACCACATAGGCGCGGAAGGTCCCCACGTTGGTCAGGCGCCGCCCGTTCACCCGGCATTCCTCGTTCACGCCGTGGGCCCGGTTGTACTCGGCGACCTCCTCGCGCTTCTCTTCGAGGTATTGGGCAATGTACTGGATCTGGCTGAAGCGCTCGAGCATGGCGTCACTGCAGAATGTGATTGTGCTCATGTCGATGTAGATGGCGCGCTTGATGCGTCGGCCACCGGACTCGGACATGCCGCGCCAATTCTTGAAGGCATCGCTGATCAGCGCGTATGTCGGGATCGTGGTGATGGTCTTGTCCCAGTTCTGGACCTTGACAGTGGTCAGGGCGACATCGATAACATCGCCGTCCGCCCCGTACTTGGGCATTTCAACCCAGTCGCCGATCGCCACCATCCTGTTTGCCGTCAACTGGATCCCCGCGACAAAGCCCAGAATCGAGTCTTTGAAGATGAGCATCAGGACCGCTGTGAGAGCGCCAAGCCCGCTGAGGATGTACAGAGGCGTCTTCCCCACCAGCATGGCCAGCAACAGGATGGCAACCACGATGTAGACCGAGATCTTCAGCACCTGAACAATGCCCTTGAGGTGCATTTCCTTGGAAATCTCGTATCGGGCATACACATCGAGAAAGGCATTGAGGAAGGCATCCGCGATGAACGCCCCGACGATGAGCATGCAAATCCCGGCGGCATTCTGAAGAAAGCTGACCAGCGAGCCGGCCTCCGACAGCAGGTGCACGGACAGGATATGGACGGCGAGAATGGGCACAAGGTGTGTCAGGCGGTACAGAAAACGTCGGTTGAGCAGCGCATCGTCCCACGTCGTGGAGGTGCGCTCCACCACCGCCCTCATGAGACGCATTCCCACTTTCTTGGCGATGACATTCGTGATGAACGCCAGCAGAAAAATAAGAAACACGGCAAGAGCCAGTGCGGCGTGTTGTATGGCCGGACCATCGGAGAACCCGATTTCCAACAGAAGTTTGTGCAGAAACAACATGTTTTGGCAACCTCTTCGTCTATGTTCTACCAGATGGCATACCATAAGGTCGGCACGGGAATAACTCTACTTTTTGGCAAAACAGCGCATTGGAGTGACCAAAGATGATTCCGGACAAGGGCGATCGCAGTATCAATGTCACAGTCGCCGCCGTGTGCGCTGGCTTCCAGTCCGTGGGCGCCTCCGCAGGCGACACGGTGATCTATCACGGCTCTTTGAGCAGCATGGGGATGGTGGAGGGTGGTGCCGATGCTGTCATCGAGGGGGTTCGCCAGGCGGTGGGTCCGCAGGGAACGGTGGCCATGCCCACACTGTGGTACCACGGTGCCGAGCCGCCGCTCGATCCCGCGGATTGGGATATCGACAACTCTCCATCCTACGTTGGCAGACTGTCGGAGGTCTTCCGGACCCACCCGGAGAGTGTGCGTAGCGATCACTTTTCGCATTCTGTGTCGGCGATCGGCGCCCGGGCGCAGGAGCTTGTGGCGGATCACGGCGCGGGGGGCTTGCATCCGACGCCCTGGTGTCCGGGTGCCTTTGCGGATGTGAGCCCGTGGCAGCGGCTCTACGACTGGAATGCCCTGTACTGCTTCATCGGTGTGACATTCCGGGTGCTGACCATGAAGCACTACATGGAGGCGCGTATCGTGGAGGAAGCGCTGCAAGGCCTCGCACCAGAGGCGCGAGAGGCGTTTACGGCCGAGCTGTCCTTCATCGGCCGCGATGGTGTATGGGCCTTTTTCAACAGCGAAACTCTGGAGGAACGCCTGGCTGAACTTGGGCTGGTTCGCTACGGGAAAATTGGCTCGGCGACGCTGCGGGCAATCCCCACACGGGAGCTGGTGGACACGGCCATGCCCATGCTCCGGGACCGCGCAGGCGGATGGTTTGGAGAGGCGTTCCTGGACTGGTGGGACCGGGCCAAAGCAGAAGAAAGGCCCGACGTGTGATGCGGCGCCTTGCGGAGTGGCTCGGAACCTATGGGGTCCTGGGTCCCCGCGTCTTGAGCAGGATCATGGCGAAGCAGCTGGCGATGAGCACGATGCCTCCGCACCACTGCAACGATGTCATGGACTCATGGAGGATCAACCAGGCGGCAAGGGAGATGAGGAATGGCTGTGCGCAGGTTGATCCCTGTGTGACCACGGGACCAAGAGCATGGATCGCCTTGTACAAAAGGATATGCGAGAAGGTGATGCCCAGCATGGCCGAGAGCACGAGTTTTCCCCAGAGCGCAGGTTCGATATGCTGCGCTAGACTGATATCGCCAAACAGAAACAAAGCGCCCCACAGGACTGCGGTGGTGTAGAGAGAGATGACCCCGAAGGACACCCGTGCGTCGTGGCTCTCCATGTTGCGCCGGATCAGCACGGAATACATGCCCCAAAACATGGCGGTGAGGAGCAGAATCGAGACACCCCTAAGACTGCTAGACCCCGTTTGGAAGGCGCTCCAGGCCATTAGAACCACACCCATAATGATGCCTGCCGAACCCAACCAGAACATGGGGCGGCGTAGCACGACGCGCTCGGAAGGTAGTAGAGCAAGCCCAAACACGGTGGTGAACAAGAACGAGGAACGGATCAGAAAGCCGATGGTTCCCGCATTGTTGTAGTACGGTGCCATCGCCCAGCCGATCTGCCCGAGAACATTCGCCGCGGCCGGGGCGAGAGCGTGTCGCCAAATTCGAGGATCCGGAGGATTGCGTCGCAGCCGCCAAAGCACATACGGCAGCCAGAACATGGTCGCGACAGAGTAGCGGATGACGTTGATTAGCCAGGCATCGAGCCCTCCCCCCGTCGCAAACGAGCGCAGAAAAATCGGAACGCTGGTGAAAAGACACAGCGCCGTCATTAGACAAAGAACACCCTCGAACTCTTTGCGTTTGTCCAACTGCACTTCTCTTGCCTTGACCAACACCGGGGACCAGGAAACTGTCCAAACGAAAGGGCGAAGTATAAAGCCGAACCCCAACACACGCAAAGCGTGAGGTTTGGGGGCGCACTGGAGAGAGTTCTCAGATCCACCGTCACCAGAGACCGCAGCGCACCTTGACTTCTGGCTGAGATGAGCAAAATTACGGGTATCGCGGCACTTAAAAACCAGGAGGGAATTCTGGAGATTGCTGGATTGGTACTACTGCCTGATCTTGAGGGTGGTGGGGCAGTCGGCAACGGGCATGCTGTTTGACGGCATGTGCGGCGATGAGGAGAACGGGTCGGATGCTCTTCAAATTCTTATGCTCCGCTTGCGAGGGCCCTCTTGAAGCTGAAAGTTCTCTCAGCGGCGGGTTGTCCGAGTGTCCCCATTGCGGCCAGGCCGTGGCGATCCCCTTTTTCCAGATAGGCGCTGGCACGACCATTGCCGGCTTCAAGTTCATACGCCTTCTCGGGAGGGGTGGAATGGGGGAGGTGTATCTCGCGACGCAGATCTCGATGAAGCGCCATGTCGCGGTTAAAATCCTGCCGGAAAAATTCTCCGAGAATGAAGAGGCGGTCGCTCGATTCAAGCACGAAGTACAAACATCGGCCAAGCTGAACCACCCGAACATTGTCAACGCCATCGAAGCCGGAGACGATGACGGCATTCTCTTTCTGGCCATGGCCTACATCGATGGCATGAGTTTCAGCACGCGCCTAAAGACCGATGGGCATATCCCGGAGGAGGAGGCTCTCCACGTCGGCAAGGTGATAGCGGGCGCCCTCGCCTACGCCTGGGACGACTTCCGGATCCTGCACCGCGACATCAAGCCTGCGAATATCATGATCGACCGTCGAGGCCGGATTCACCTCATGGACATGGGTTTGGCCAAGAGTCTGGGAGAAGATAGCGGTGTCACCGTGACCGGCGCCGTTCTAGGCACGCCCTATTACATGAGCCCGGAACAGATCAAGGGGACAGCCGATCTTGACATCCGGGCGGATGTCTACTCCCTCGGCGCCACGCTCTACCACCTTGTCACCGGCACAAGGCCCTTCACTGGAGAAAATTCCCTGGGTGTCATGGCCCGGCATGTCAACGATCCTCTGACTTCTCCCCAAGAGCACAATCCCGACCTATCCGACGCCTGCACACGCCTTATCGAGGTCATGATGGGCAAGGACCGGCAGGACCGCCCCGGCTCTTGGAAGGAAATCATTCGTCTCATCGATGCCGTTCAAACGGGGACTCCGGCACCCAGGAATATCAAAATCACAGCTGCTTTGGCCAGAAAAGCCCAGGAGGCCTCGCGGCGGCGGCAAACCACCGGAAGACGAGCCCACGGAGAGTCCTCGGCGGCAACCCCACGAAAATCGCGCGGCAAACTCAGCGGAAGCACCACCTCCGAGAGGCTGCGGCGGCGGAAACAGGCCGAGAGTCCGCACACCGAACCCGCCAGACCCGCCGTCGGGACATTGCACAGACGGAAGCCCAAGCACATACCCAGAACGCCTCAGGAAAAATTTGCGGCAGCGCTCTTGGATAAATTGCATATCCGCGACCTCACCGACACCGCCTCGGGGTTGCTCAGTTGGTGGAAAGGCCTCCCCTTAGCCGAAGCATCTGACGGGGAACCCCCGGAGTCGTCTCTTAGGAAACCGCATGTCATATTCTTCATCGTCGTCCTCCTTCTCATCGTCATCCTCTTGACTGCGATCGGGATCGTAACCACCGACCGCGAGAAGCAGGGCGGGGACAAAGACTCTCCGACGACGAACCAAGTCGATGGGCCGCCAAACCGGGTCCATGACCCCAGCAAACCCGTGCCTACTGCGGACGATGCACCCAGCGGAGCCAAGAAGCCGCCGCCCGGCAGCGAGGACCAGGGGACCAAAGCCACGACCGAGGGCGAAGACGCGACAACCACCGAAGCCATCGTCGAGGTCGATCTCCCCCCCGTTGCTCCGCCTCCAGCCGACACCGCCAAGCTCCTTGACCGACCCCGGTGGGATCGCCTCACACTCCTCCACACCGGGGACTGGTCACTCAAGTTCGACGGGAAGGACGATTATGTGACCATCCCAACGCTCAAACTCGACGGCAGACAGCCGATCACGATTGAAGCTGTGGTGACAGTTTCCGACACCGGAGACCTGCTCGTTGCCACGGTCGGCAGTAGGATGCGGCTGGCCCAACTTGGCGGACGATGGCACTTCCTGGCAAGTGTGCTGGGCCGTGCGGACAAGACCTCGGATATCTCTGCGGACAAGGACTCCGTCGAAGGACGCACAGTCCACGTGGCGGGTGTCTGGGATGGTGGCGAGCAACGGCTCTACATCAATGGGAAACTGATTGCCAGGGCGCCGCTCGGAGGCCCCTTCACGGATGTGTCGTCTCACACGATACTTGGCGCACTTCCAGCCGTGAATGGCAGCCCAAAAGGCAGTTTTCTCAAGGGTGCGATCGAGTGTTTTCGCACCAGCAAAGCTGCCCGCTACACTGGTGATTTCGGGCTGGAGAGCATCCTGCCGATGAAGCCGGACGCCGACACCCTGTGCCTGCTGAACTTCGAGGAGGGAGAGGGCGACATCGCCAGAGACACCTCCGGCAACAACCACCACGGAGAAATCCATGGGGCGGCTTGGCGACACATGTGGCACTGCCGGATTTCCGAAAAAAAATTGCGACAGGTCGAGGATGCTCTGCGAATAGCCAACCCGGAGGCGAAGAGCCTGGCGATGTCAGTAAGGGGATTGCCTGACGGGATTCAACTCTCACTGGTTGGCGACCGGAAGGCCATCCGGAACATCAACGCCCTGTCAGGTTTGCCGATTTCCAACCTCCTGCTTCGAGAGACCTCGGTTTCCGACCTCACGCCACTGCGGGGGATGCCTCTGAAGGGGATTGATCTGTACAAGACGCCGGTCAGAGACCTTTCCCCCCTCAAACAGACGCCCCTGGTTGTGGCGGGCCTCGCGTTCACGCGCGTGAGTGATCTCACACCGCTCGCGGGCCTGCCACTCCGAGCCCTCTGCATGAAAGGGACTCAGTCTCGCGCCAGCCTTGAGGCGCTCAAAGGTGCCCAACTCGTCTTTCTGCGGTTTGATTCAAGAAATGTTGTCGATTTGACGCCTCTCAGGGGTATGCCCTTGCGCTATCTCACTCTCGACGCCCCTGGGTTCACGAACGCTACAACTCTCCTGACATGCACAGACCTTCAGCTACTTGCAATGAAGGAGATCAGCGTGGCCGACCGGAAAATGTTTGAGAGGTCCGTCAGCATCAAGCAACTTCATTTTGGACCTGTTCCGCCAGACCCCGATTTCATGAAGGCCATGGTGGCGCAAGTCCGGAGTGAACTCTGGCCGGGGAAGCCTCTGGACAAGGTCAGAAAAGCTGAGAGATTCAGCAGTTCCTGGGTCGGCATCGCCTCCGCCTTGATTAATGGGCAGACAGGCGACGTCCTAAGAGGCTGGGAGGAGCTGAAACGCAGGGATGGCGGTGCGATTCCAGCTCATTTGGATGGCGTTATCCGACACGTTGTCATCATGCCCCAACGCATTGTCGACAGCTACAAGGATGACATTGGCAAGCGGGGTACAATCCGGTTGGTCAAGGGAACGATCACCTGCGAAATCCGCGGGGTGAGCGCCAACGCCATCAGGATCTCCGAGTTGGTCAAGTGGGGAAATACTACTAGGAAGATCCGCCGCAAGATCCGGTACAAAGATCTTGCGGTGCAAGAAAAAATGCGGAGACTGGGCAGGGACGACACACAGGAATTGAACATTATGCGAGGACTGCTCGCGGTGCAGGCTGGACGCCTGGGCGCCGCCAGACAACTTTTTGCGAAAACGGACAAACCACTGGCAGGCGCCTTCGCTATCGCACTGGCCAAGCTGATGAACAAACGGACTGGCGCGGCTGAAAATCACGCCGCTCAGAAGATCCTCGATATCATTGCCCGTTCCACTACGTCCATGAAACGAGATGATATCATTGGCGAAGTTCGTGCCAAATGCAAGAATTCCCCCCCCAATGTCAACCGGGCCCGCACGCTCCTCGCGGAGTACGAGAAAGCATACGGGGGAACCGAAGCGGGCAGAAAGTGGATAGCCCTCATCGGCGAGGCTATCCCCTATCCCCGACTGGGCAAGAACTGGACCGTTCCCAGCCTTGGCATGGTGTTTATACCTGTTTCCTCGGGCAGTTTCCAGATGGGGGCGCGCGAGGGGCAGAAAGACGAGATGCCAGTACACACCGTGGTGCTATCGCGTGATTTCTGGATTGGAAAATATGAAGTGACGCAGGCTGAGTATGGGCATTTGATCGCCACAAATCCGAGTACGTTCAAAGATTCCCTGAATCCAGTGGAGGGCATCAGCTGGAAGGCCGCTGTCGCATTCTGCGCCAAACTGACGGATCGCGAACGCAAAGCGGGCCATTTGCCGCCGGAATACGAATACCGGCTTCCCACGGAAGCGGAGTGGGAGTACGCCTGCCGCGCCGGCAGCACAACCGCTTTTGCCGGGGGAGATATTACCGTGGTTGATTGCGGGCCTGAGCCATCCCTTTCCGATCAGGGCTGGTATTGCGGCAACGCAGACGGCTGGACCCACCAGGTGGCAGAGCTTATCCCCAATGCCTTTGGGCTGTATGATATGCATGGCAATGTGTGGGAATGGTG
>JAGLDW010000263.1 GCA_023145395.1 Lentisphaeria bacterium
ACGTTGCGCAGCGCATCGTCGGTGTGGGCATAGTCGACAAACACCCTCCTGTGCCTGCGATTCGGAATCTGCTCGAGCCGCCCGGGTACGCTCGCAACGTTTGCCAACGCCCGCACCATGGTATCGAATCCGATGCCCAGAAGCCCCCCCGTCGCCAGTGCCGCCAGCGCATTGTGAATGTTGAACCGGCCGAGCAGCTGAAGGTGGATCTTCGCCTTGCCCCACGGCGTATGCACGCGGAAGCGGGTTCCGTGCGCACCCACCTTCGCGTGGGTGGCGCGCACCATGGCCTGCCCACCGAAGCCGTAGGTCAGCACCTCCGCCTTGACCAAACGGTCTTCGGCCAGCTTGCGCCCCCATGGATCGTCGATGTTGATGACGGCCGCCCGGCACCCCTCACGGAAGAGCTGCGCCTTGACGTTGAAGTAGGTTTCCATGTCGTTGTGGTAGTCGAGATGGTCCTGCGTAAGGTTGGTGAAGACGCCGACGGCGAAGTCGATCCCGTGGATGCGCTGCAAGGCGATGGCATGGGACGAGACCTCCATCACGGAACTGTCGCACCCCGCGCGCTTCATCTTGTGGAACAGGGCATGGAGGTCGGGCGCCTCCGGCGTGGTGCGTGTTGCGGGGATCGAGTGGCCATCGATTTCGTAGGCCACCGTGCCGAGCAACCCCGGCACGAGACCCCCGGCGCGGAGCAGGTCGCGGATCATGTAGGCGGTAGTGGTCTTGCCGTTGGTGCCGGTCACTCCGACCATCTTCATCCCGCTCGTGAGGTCACCGTGGAATACATTGGCGATCTGCGCCAGCGCACGGCGAGCCTGCGCCACCTGGACATGCGTGGCCGATGCACCCAAATCGAGCTCGTTCTCGGAAACCACGGCAACCGCGCCGCGGGAAACCGCATCCACAATATAGCTGGAACCATCCGCCTCGTGCCCCGGCACCGCAACAAACAGCCACCCGGGCTCAACCTGCCGGGAATCGTAGGCAATGCCTTCGATTGCAACATCCTTTTCCCCGGCAATGCCACGCACCGGAATGGATTCGAATAGCTTGCCCAGCATCATGATTCGGGCCTCGCAACATAGACGCGGTTGACGTCAGGCGCGATGCGCAGGTAGCGCACGGCGAATTCCGCAATCTCCTTGAAGGCCGGGCCGCAGACCGTGCCGCCAAAGTATTTGACCTTCTTCCCCGACTCGTTGTATAGGCCCGGATCGTCCGCCACCACGATGATACCGATTTCGGGGTTTTTCGCCGGAAGGAACCCGACGAACGAGGAGATGAAGTTCTTTTGGTAGTAGCCGCCACCCTCGGAGATTGGCCTAATCTTCTGCGCGGTGCCGGTTTTGCCGCCGACGCTGTAGCCCTCGACGGCCGCCTTGATTCCCGTCCCACCTTCTTCAGTGACGCGCGCAAGTAGCTTTCGCATGCGGCGCGCGGTGGCGGGACTGATGGGACGACCCAGCTCTTCGGGCGTGAATTCCTGCAGGATGGTGCCATCGGGGGCAACCACCTTCTTAACCAGAAAAGGCTTCATCTGTACGCCATTGCAAGCAATCGTGTTCATCAT
>JAGLDW010000264.1 GCA_023145395.1 Lentisphaeria bacterium
CCTGTCATGTAGTAGGCGGCCATGTGCTTGCTAATGCTGTTCCAGCCGAAGTACCCAGTGTCGCGATACCCTTTGGACGCTTCCCAGATGCGGAGTTCGCGGACATCCGTCGGCACGGTGATACCGGTTGCGAGCTGGATTTCAGCGAGTCGGCCGACGACGCACTGGCCGGTGGCGGCACCGATGTCTTGCAGCTGGTCTTCGAAGACCTCGGTGGCTGCGGCCACGCCCGCATCGTCGCTGCCGCCGACGAAGATCACGTTGCATTGGTTTCCGAACGGGTTGTGCAGTGTGCGCACCAGGTGGCCGCCCGGACCCGGGTAGCGCAGGTCCAGGAGCGTGTAGTGCTGGTTGTACAGCTCCTCGATGGTGCGGTTGGTGCTGCGGTTTCCGAGGAGGATGAGATGCTGCTGCACGGGAACTGCGGCTTCGGGCGCGTCATCGGTCACGATCGGCAGATCGACTCCCGTGAGCGTGCGCAGACAGGCCGCGATCCGGGTCGCCTGGGTGGTGTAGCGACCGGTCGCGGGCACGACGATTGCGGCGTTCGGCTTCCCGTCCGTCACGAGTCGCGTCTGCAGGCATAGGTCTTTGAGTTGTGTGTAGATTTTTGAAACGGGTTTGATCGGTGCCAGCGGTGGGGGGGCGTTCTCAATGAGTTTCACATTGTCGAGCACAAGCCTTGGCGTGGGGAGCCTGTGTGTGTAGAGGACGATGGTGGCTCGTGTCGCGTCAGGTGGCGACTTTCCTATGGCGCGAAAGCGCGTGTAGGTCTTGTCTTCTTCCGTAGTGAGATAGGCCCGGTCCAGCTTGTATGTGGGGCCGAACTCGAGAAGGAGGTGCGAGCCGTCCGCCATGGCGCCATGATCGGCGCGGACATCGACGCTTACTTCGTACCAGGTATTGGGCTTCACCTTCACGGTTTGGCGGATGCCGATTTCCTTGTCTGGGTGGTCGTCGCGGATCAGCAGCGCTTTGCCTTGACCGGGCGCGGATGGCACGATCCGCAACTCGACACCCGGGTCGGCGCCGGCAGGGCTCAGATACCCCAGCCAACCGACGGGCACACCATCTGGCCCCGTCCCCTCCTCGAATCCCGGGTTCTTGAGCAGAATCTCGGTCGGTGCTTCCCCTGCCCAGGACACGGCTAGTGTCAGGCAGAGCACGATGAGCGCAAATCCCGCGTATCGGCAGTAAATCGGTTGTTCTGTCATAGTCTGCTCCCAGTTGGCGATCGGCCCCGTACGGCTATATTGACTTACATTTTAGGTTTTAGATAGTATACGGCTTGGACAGCATACCTTCGAGGTCAGACATGCCGAGGCGCAACCATTGCCCGTCGATGGCAAGAGCGTCCGCATCGATGTTCCGCCCGGAGTTCTCTCACACAGAGGCAATGGCAATGAGCACAACAATGAACCGTCGTGAGTTCGTGGAACGGATTGGTGCAACTGCGTGTTTGGCTTTGCCGAACCAATCGATTGAGAGGCAATCATGGCAAAAGAAATGAAACAAGACGGATACAGAATCAGAATGTCGCTGAGGTGGAGTGAGCCTGAAATATGGCGGGAGGTATGCATACCCGCGGATCTATCGCTTGGCGATCTTCACTACTTGATTCAGGCCGTAATGGGGTGGGAGAGTTGTCATCTCCACCAGTTTGTTCATAAGAAACGGGTCATTGGGGTGCCCAGTCACGATGGCTGGCAGGAGGTGCTTGATGAGGATGAAATCTTGGCAAATGAAATATTTCTCAGGAAAGGCTCGAAAATAGAGTACGAATACGACTTCGGTGACGGCTGGCTTCATGACATCGTTTCTCAAGGAACGATGAAGAAAGGGGATAGGATACTCGAGGTCATCGATGGAGAGATGGCCTGTCCGCCGGAAGATTGCGGGGGGATGCCCGGCTACGAGCAATTGCTTGCGGTCCTTGCAGATCCCAAGAATGATGAGCATGAATCAATGAAAGAATGGGCTGGCGAAGATTTCGACCCCGAGACCTTTGATCGCGAAGCACTCAATTCGTATATCAAAGCACTAATGGGCGGGGACTGACTGCCAAGTCCCTTCTCGATGGTCGGAGCCATAGCCGCGACCAGATCCGGCATGGTATATCCGCAACACAATTATGTCCCTCATCACATCAATGAATTGCGTCGGACGGCCTTTCGCACTATCATTTTCCAAGTGAAAATGATCTTGTTTTCCATGAAGGGGAGGAACACATGATTCTGAAAAAGACACTGGTCGTAGCATGCCTGTTCACGCTTGTGCTCACGCTGACCGCGCCCGCCCACGCGCAGACGACAGCCGCGCAGTGGATTTGGTATCCCGAGTCCCCCGCAGTCGATTGCTACAAGGAGTTCCGCTGGTTCCGCGCCTCCTTCGACCTCGAGGACCACATCGCCGAGGCGACTCTGTGGCTGCTGGTGGATGACCGCCACGTGCTGTGGCTCAACGGAATCGGCCCGCTGAAACCCGTCGAGACCCGGGACAGTTCGCACCGATACGACGTCGCCAAGGCGTTGGCGCGAGGTCGGAATGTCATTGCGATCGAGGGCTGGAATGGGGGCAATGTCGCTGGGGTCATCGCGCGACTGACCGTGAAGTTGGCGAATGGTCGCGAGACGGTCATTACCTCCGACCAAAAATGGCGTGCCTCGCGTGAGGCGTCGGATGGCTGGAACAAGCCGGAGTTCGACGATTCGGCCTGGTCCCCCGTGCGCGTTGTCGGCGATGCGTTCGCACGACCCTGGATTGATATTCCGTCCTTTCACATGCCAGTTTTCTACACAAAGAAGGAAGCTGCCGCGAAGGCCCGGCAGCATGAGAAGTTGCTGGCGCCGGCGAAGCAATTCACCGACCTTCCGGCAACCGACGCCCGTTTGGGGTGGGTCAACGACATGCCCGCATTCGTCATCAACGGGCAGCCGCAGCCAGTCGTCTTCTACCGTGGCATCCTTGATCCATTGCGCGAGCATGGACGCCGGCAGATCGCCAACTTCCGCGATGCCGACGTACACATGTTTTGCGTGTACGCACGCCTGCGAAAATGCTGGCCGGCGCCAGACGAATACGATTTCTCGTCCGTCGACGAGCAAATCAGGGCGTACCTGGCGATTGATCCAAACGCCTGGATCGTGCTCCTTGTCCGCATCATCCCCCCCAATTGGTGGATGGATTCTCATCCCGACGAGTTGGTGGGCTACGGCACGGGGAGCGACTTTGTCAACAACGAGCAGGACCGAGTCCGGCGCGGTTCGATTGCCTCCGAGGTCTGGCTGCGTGACACCAGTGCGGCCTGGCAGGCGCTGGTGCGGCATGTGGAGGATCGGCCCTGGGGCAAACGTGTCATCGGCTACCAGCCCGGCTACGGTATCTCCGCGGAGTGGCACTACTTTGGCAGCTGGCGCGAGCAGTACCCCGACACCGGCGCGGCAATGACGCAGGCCTTCCGCAACTGGTTGCGCGAGAGATACGAGACGGATGCAGCATTGCGCGCTGCCTGGGGACAGACGCAAGTGGCGTTGAGCACAGCAAGCGTTCCGGATGTGGCTTCGCGGCGCGGCGCCAAGCACCTTGCTCTCCGCGATCCGGTGGCGGAACGGCGGGTCATCGACTACTACCACTGCCACCAGAAAACCGTCTCCGACGCCATCGACCGCCTGGGACGAATCGTCAAGCAGCAGACGAACAAGCACAAGCTGTACGGCGTCTACTACGGCTACTTCTTCGGCACCCTGCCTCAGACCCAGGGCGGACACCTTGAACTGCCCGCACTTCTTGCCAGTCCCAACGTTGACTTTCTCGTCGCTCCCTACAGCTATTCCGAGCGGCTGATGGGGCAGGACGGGCGACTGCGCAGTCTGGCGGGTGCGTTTCGTCTGACTGGGAAGCTGCACATCCTGGAAGGCGATATTCGAACTTGGCTGCATTCACGCAATGAATATGGCAGAACCGAGAACCGACAGCAGTCCATGGCGGCCATTGCCAGGGAATTCTCGACAGCGCTGATCGAACGGGCTGGTTTCTGGTACGTCGATTTCGGTCCTGACAGCGATGGGGGTTGGTTTGACGACCCCAAGATCATGGCGCAGGCCGCTACCTTGCATGGGCTCGCGGCACGGGCACTGCGGCAACCGCGCTCGGAGATGGCACAGATCGCGCTGGTCTGCGATCTGGAAAGTCCATACTACCTCAGCGATGGCGAAGGCATGAAGATTGCCCTCCGCATGGTTGAGGATGTCACCACCGAGTTGCATCACATAGGTGCACCATTTGACGCCATCCACCTCGACCAACTCGCCGACGCTGACCTGGAACGCTACCGCATGCTCGTCTTTCTGAACACCATTGGCATGACCGACGAGCAGGCAGCGCTGGTGCGGCGACTGCGTCAGGACGGCCAGCACGCCATGGTCTTTCTGTGGGCGCCCGGCGTGTGCTCACCGCATGGCTTCGCACCCGAACGTGCCTCGCAATTGATCGGCATGGACTTGCAGTTGGTGGAAGACTGGCTGCCGGGCGGCGTGGAGATTACCCTGCCCGAGGACCCGTTGACGACGGGCATAGCCGCGTCGGAAGAGGTGACCATCACCCCCGTGAGCAGCACGTTCATCAAGGGCTTTGATGACGAAGAAAAATGGCTCAACCCGCGTGACAAGCGAACCATGGAGAGGCAGTACAAGCACTATGAGGTGACCAGGGCTAAAGGCGGCGTGCAATGGATCTTCGACACCAGCCACAACTACACGGATCTCCATTTTCATGCCCCTGTCCCCGAGGCTGACGGCATTGGCTGCGACCTGAGATTCACGGGGACCATTCGCGAGTTGGGCTTTCTGCTGGTCGTCAAAGACGCCAACCTGGCAGAATTTGTGGCGCCCGACGAGAGACTAGTCGCCGGTCGGCAATACCATCTGGACTACCCGCTGGCCGTCTTCAAGAATGCCCCCTGGTCGCGCCACAAGCCAGACCGCATCGCCTTGCCGTTGCGGGGTGCCAAATTCGTTTTCAAGGACACGTCCAACGTGGGTGCCTGCACCGTTGTGCTCAAGAACCTCAGGGCGGTGAAAGGAACCGTTGAGAGACGGCGTATCGCCTCATTTGGCAGCGGAGTGTTCGGCCCGGCACTGGTGCCGTCCGGGGCACAGAGTCGCTTGCTTGGCACGCTGGCAGGGACGGAATACGCGGGACTTGCCGCGCGCGGCAAGGGACGGGGGGCGATTGTCTTCTGCGCCGCGCCTTTTCTGCCGCGGCAGGTGCTGGCCAACCTTGCACAAGCGGCCGGGGTGCATCGCTATCTGGACAATCTGACCGATGTGGTGCGTGCCGATTCCCGCTTCATCGCCATCCACACGAAAGAGGGGGGTAGGCGCACGCTCAACTTGCGTGTCCGGAGCACTGTGCGCGATGCCATGACCGGCGTCGAGATCGGGCGCGGTTCGCGGGTGCCACTGAATCTGTCTCCTGACTCAACCAGCATCTATGAATTGACGACGGATGATGAATAGCGGCATGAGACGCGGGAGGGGCAGTGTACGGGGAAGTGCTGACGACGTGCATGGAGCCGGATCGTGGAACTTTCTTGACAAGCCCTCCCATGCGATGCAGCTAGCCTGAAATACAGGAAACGGGGTGGGCGATTAGCACCTCCGCCTGACAGGATTTGTCGGTGAACGATTACGGGCGACGATTACGGTGACACGATGAGGAGTGTTTCCCTCGTTATCCGTAATCGTCGCCGTAATCGTCAGCCGTTTCCCCATCGACAGATGAGTGTGGGATGAGTTCCAAGGTCCTCCCGAGGACGATATGTTGGTTGGAGGAGCTAACCGACCAGCCCTTGCAGGAAATCAAAGGATCAGCATGTGAATACAGAAACGGATGGGTGGCGGCGGTCTGTTTTCGTGGTGGTGCTTGCCTGTTGCTGCGGTTGCTCGTCGCTAATGGGTCCGGCAGCTCCCCCTCGGTATCCCATTTCGGGGTACTGGTTCTTCGGGCGCGGCTCACGGCAGGCTTGGCGGGAGGCACTCACTAGAGCGCAGGCCGCCGGCGCGGACACGGCCATCCAATTCGGACCGAGACCACGGTTGATTGACCTTGATGCTCTCGCCAAACAGAAGGCTTTCAAGAAGGCTCCCGAGTTGGTCACATCCGCTGTCGCCGAGCTCGCAGCTGTGGCGCCGAGAGCTGAGATCCGGCGGGTCTTGCGCTATGCAAGTCAGGAGAACTTCGGAGCCGCCTTGATCGTGCATCCCGCCTACGAGCGATCGGTGCACGTGGGGGAAACAGTGCTGTGGCGGCTGGTTTTTCCCTTCGATGCAGCTGGAAATGCCAGTGATTTGGACTCCGCCACGGTGGTGGATCTCTTCTTCGTCATCGGCAGTGCACGCGACTCTGTCGCAATGCTGTTGGCCGAGGCAGGCGAGCTGGAGATGCAGGTGTTTGTGGGCATGCCGACGGCACCGCAACACCCGCAATATCCCTGGGATCCCTGGGGAAGGGTCATGCCAACATTTCTTAGATTTTCCGATCGTGTTCTGCTGGACTACGCGCAGCGGTTCGGCGATTCCAAGGCCTTCGTCGGGGTATACCAGAGCGTGGAACTGCCGGTTGCGGCAAAGCCCCTCGTAGCCGTGCTGCACTGCTATCGCCAACAACATGCGCTGGTGCGCAGGAGACTGGTTGGCAAACGAATCATGGTGTCGCCCTACTGGGATGCCCGTAAGCGGCGGCCAACCGGAGTGACCCCCGCGTCCGTGCGCGAAGGGATCGGACACATTGCCCGGACCGATGTGGATATCATCGCTCCTCAGGATAGTCGGGGCACCGGCAAGGTCGGGCTCTTCTGGAAGTCGCAAGCTGGCGATCCGGTCGCTGCGGGACTGCGTTGTGTCAGCGGCGTGGGCGAGACGACCTACGGCGAGGCCTACCACGCGAGCACCCGGGATTTCTACCGTGTGGCACGTGAGGCCGTGGATGCACTGGCCAAAGAGGGAATCAAGGTCGAGCTTTGGGCCAATCTGGAGGGGTTCGCTCCGGGCAAGGGAGTCCCGTGCGGAAGTTTCACGACAACGCAGCGCACGACAAAGGAACGACTGGATCGTCAGATCATGATGGCGGGGACGCACCCCGCAAAGATCATCAGCTACATGTGGGACAGCTACTACACTGCCAAGGCGGGGCGCTCCGAAACGCTGGCAGACGCCATCTTGGCGGTTCCTGATCGCCCGATCGCCGTCGAGGCGCATCGGGAAGGCGAGCGGCTCGTGGTTGTCGGATATCATCTCGCGGGAGGAGATATCGAGATCCGTGACGGCAGGCGTTCGTTGACGATTCCCAGTAAGGCCCGCACGACGCAGGCACTGGCCCAACGAACACCAGGCAGGTACCCGGAGCACATGATGCAGATCACGGCGCCATGGCCCGCAAAGGCAGGAGATGCCTATGTGCAGGTCCGCGTCAAGACCGACAGAGGCTGGTCCCAACCGCTCGTGATCGGAGAATAGCCAAAACGCGCCTTGCGAACATCGCAGGCCATGGAGGGCGTGTCGCCCTCGACCGCTGCCTAAAAATGCCAGTGCAAAGTGCCTGTACGCCCCCGTCCCCGACAAAAACGGCAACCGAAGAATAAGTGTTCGCTTCGGAGGATGAATCATGGGACCAGGAATCCGTTGGTGCCTATTTGCTGGCCTAATCAGCATCCTCTCCCTGACTGGTAGGGCGGAGGAAGTAGGAGACACCCGAGCCGCTGCCATCGCCAAGGCCAGGCATTGGCTCCAAAGCAATGGCTACGCACGAGCGCTTCTTGACGCCAGCAAGGAGAAGGATCTGCTCAATCCAGAGAGCAAAGTATACGGGAATTCCGTCGCCGTGAGTGATGATCTCACCGAAGTCCGATTCCACCACAACGGAAACCCGTACGACTCGGATAGCATCACATTCGTGGTGACAATGGACGACAAGCTGTCCTTGGTGAAGATCCTGATTCACATCACGCCAGGTGGACACGAATAGGAGAAGCGAACCAGACGGTGGTGTGGACGCGCTGACGCGCGCCGCACACCTCCCCGTTCACCAGCACAGATGCTGGATGTCGGTAGGCATGCGGAGTT
The DNA here is from genome assembly GCA_023145395.1 of Lentisphaeria bacterium. Taxonomy (GTDB): domain Bacteria; phylum Verrucomicrobiota; class Lentisphaeria; order Oligosphaerales; family Lenti-02; genus JAGLDW01. The sequence goes on from JAGLDW010000264.1 coordinate 8,121, forward strand.
CGCAGAAGGCGCCCACTGCATAGTGACCGTGTACTTGCGCCAACGGTGCAACTCACCGTGGCCCAGGGTTAAACGAGGTCTCCGAGCACAACCCTGGGGGGAACGTGTCGACCAGTCAGAAACGGTCCTTTGCGGTGATTTGTCAAGTGTCGTTTCCGCGAGATGAGCCAGAAAAGGTGAGGTCCCCTTTCAGGGCACAATTCAAGAATCACCGACCCCGGGCGTTGCCCGGGGCTACGGTGAAAACGCCCCTTTGGGGCTGAAGTCAAGAAGGCGCCAAAGGTGAATAAAAGGATGGAGAGGGACACTCGCAACCTCGCGCCCCTCGTCCCGTCGGTCTGTAGATTCATGGCCGCGCTGGGTCCGCAACGGCGAGGCGCTCAGCAGGCTCGCCAGGATGTGCATGCGCCT
>JAGLDW010000265.1 GCA_023145395.1 Lentisphaeria bacterium
TTGACGAGTCGGCGCCGGAATGGCATGGCCAACCGGCAAGAGTAGGAGACTTCGTGAACACGCCGGGTGATCCATGCTTTCCCTCCCTCAGTGCTACAGAGGGACAAGCTGGTAGGAGAGAGTCTCGGTTTCTCCCTTCTTCAGTGTCGGACGGAGCGTGATTGCGACGCGTCCGATCTGGAGTTTGCGCCAGCCACCGGTCTGGAGGCCCTCGGGCTGGATGTGCAGTTCTCGCGGTTTGTCGAGCACGATGGCGATACCAGCTCCCTGTTTGTCGGTGATCGTGACGCGGTTCGTGATGACTGCGCCGTCGGTCTTGGCGTCGGCTGCGATCTCCGCACCCCGCGACTTCCAGGCGCCGCGCGCGACTGGAATATTCTCGATCAGGTTGTTGAGTGCAAGATCTTGGGTGGCGGTCAGCTCGAGGTGCACGGCGATCGCGTTGTCGTGGAACTCGTAGGTCCGGACGTAGTCCAGTGGCACGCTCTCGATCCGCCCCTTGATGGTGAGTGTGCCCTTCTCCGTGTCGAGCGTGAAAGAGTGGGCGAAGTAGTCCTCCCAGTAGCGTTTGCCGTCGGCATTGGTGGCGATGATGCCGTGATGGGTGCTGGGCGCCCAGTTGGTCGCCAGCAGGGCGTGCCCGTACTCCGGGGTCCAGATGCCGGTGAGTCCCCCGCCGAGGAACGGGGTGATCTTGCGCACGTTGAAGGTGCCCCCACTGTTTTCGGCGTTCTCGGGCAGTGGCAGGCGGAAGTCGTGGCGTTGCCGGATGTAGAAGTCGGCGGCAGCGGGTTTGCCCACGAAACAGGTGGTGTAGTAGCCTGGTCGCTTTACCGCAATCAGCTGATCGCACAGGTTCCGTATGAACGGCTCTTTCTCCAAGGCGGGGAGAACGCCCGAGCGGTCGGGCGGCGCCCAACCCAGATACCGCGCCGTGGCGATGCCCGCGTATCGAGGGATCTTCGGGTCCGCGAGGAATTTCGTCACGGATGCCGCTGCTTTGGCCTGGGCTTCCGGTGTGTTCCTGTATCGCCTCTCCAAATCCGCCCAGAGCCCGATTTCCGGACAGGAGTCGTCGACGACGCCCTTTGCCCCACCCCATTGCTCAAAATAGAAGCCCTCGCCGACACGGTGGTTGAAGTTGAAGCCGCCCAGGATTTTCTTGCCATCGGGTTCGGGCGCCACGGTATGGTTGAAGAATCTGTAGGAACGCCGTAGCGATTCGAGCATGATCGGATCCTTGCTCATGAAGTAGTAGACGCCCATGTGCCAGTGCGTCATCCCGGTGTAGCTGCTGTCCGGGCCGGTGGCCTCCATGTGCCAGCCGGCGGGATGCTGGCCGCGCACAAAGCGGCGTGCATAGAGGCGTGACATGGCATGGTCGAGTGGCTTGTCTGTGCCATCGGCGAAGGCCTCGTAGGCCACGAGGTAGTGGGAGGATTGGTTCCGGGCCGAGACGAGCCCGTCTGGATAGCTGCGATCGACGATGTGGCGCAGAGCTTCGCCCCAGAGCGTTCGCACTTCGACGGGGAGTTCCGGCGCGGCAATCCCGAACACCGGAAATGTCTTCTGTCCGACGGCAAATGCCATCATGCCCGGGTAGGGATTCACGTCCGCGCCCACGCCACGCCAGACTTCGTCCTCTCCAAGTGCCATCAGGTCGCGTAGAGCAGCGGCCGCAGCACGGTACAGCAGTTCGCGTTTGCCGAAGTAGGGATTTGTGGGTGCATTGTGGACGGCGGCCAGCGCCAGGTGTTCCGCGCCGGCATGGTAGTGGGACGAAGCACCGCCCCAAAGGCCCTTCACACTCCTGAGCCGATCCCAGCGGTTTGCCGGCGCGGGTTGGTCGATGAACTTCTTCCAGCCCGCGAGCGAGCCTCCCCAATGGCTATTCGGGTCCAGGTTTTGCCCGCGCAACCACTTTTCGATCGTGGGCAGGAATGCGTTTTTGAGCTTCGCGTTTTGCTGGGGGGCGGCAAGCCAGGCGTCTTTGCGCTCCGCCAGCGGTACGATCAGGTCCTTGGTGTTGCCCACATTCTCCGGGGCAAGCAGTTTCGGGAGCATTTCGGCGATGCGACGCTGGAACTTGTGGCAGACGACAGTGCCATCCGGAAGCACTTCGACCGAGGCGCGAATGGTTTTCGCCGCAGGCTCGCTCGAGCAGAGAATCAGCGGAAAGCCAGTCGCCCTGAGGCTCCAGTCCGCCGCAGATGGTTCGAAGCGCCAGACGACGTCGGTCTTGCTGACGGGCAACGTGGCTCTGCTGCCTCCTCCCGGCAGTTCGGCCAGCTTGGCGCCATCGATGCCCGTGATGTTCAGGCTCTGTCCAGAAATCGTGAGCTGTTCGGCGTGTGGCGGCACGTAGACAAACAACGGCGTCAGCTCGGATGTCCAGCCCGAATAGAGGCCATTGCCGAAGCTTGCCCCATATTCGAGAGGTCGCTCCAGTTCGAGCCCGACCGTGCTCTGCCCCCCGCCACGGGAAACCCGGATTTGGTGGACACCGGTGCGTTTCAGATCCAGCGGCACGTTCAGCAGAACCGATCTGACGCCCTGCGCGGACTCCAATGGGCGCAGCTCGATGTCCGGGTGTCTCGGCACATCTCCGACGCTGTCGGGATTCACGTACTCGACGTAGCGCCAGAACACGAGCGTTTCATCCGGATCGAACACTCGCACCAAGATCCGGTGCGCCTGCGGTTTCTCCCCCTCCCGGATCAGCAGCCGCGCCTGGCAGGGCTGGCCATCCCCGACCACGTACAAAGCCACGCTGGGGGCGGGCCGCAGTGGCCCCAGCTGGACCACACGGGCTGAACACGGATTCACACAACCGACCAATGTCAGGAAAACGCCCGCAGCCAAGACAGCTCGAAGGGAAAGAACGGCACTACATATGCGCAAGAGAATCTCCCTTTCCTGAGAAGTGCGAGAGGCTTTCCGACTGGCAGGATGTGACTCACTTTTCAACTGCGTGCACCTGGAGATCGTCGAAGTAGACCTGGTGTCCGGTTTTTGGTTGAGCCATGGCATCGACGCGCGCGTTGAGTGTTGCGGCGTTGGCCGGGGCGACCGGTGTCTCAAGCAGGTAGGCGTCCCACTGTTTTCTGGGCCAAAATTTATATCTAGTGGTGCTTTGGGAGAGTACTTTGCCCCTCGCGTCGAAGAACTGCGTCAGCATCTGGCAGACTGTCGCCGTCGCCCGTTTTCCCTTCTCTCGTGCTCGCAGCACAAAGATATACGCCTTTCCTGGCTCGATGGGCACGTCGGTGCGGAAGACTCCCCCGTAGCCATCCCAGGTGCTTTGCACGACAACGGCATTCTCGCCTTGGTGCGGTTTGTGCTTCGTGATCTTGACACTGCCGGTCCCGAAGTGGGTCCCCGCCCACCAACCGTCCAGGGAATTCTCAGCCTCAAAGCCCGGGTTTGGCACCAGGTTGGTCGCGTCGCTCTCGCTGATTTTCAGGAATGTGCCAGCCTGTGCCGCGAGCTTTGCACGGTCAGACTGAGCAAGTTCCAGGAACTTTTGCCTCAGGCGTTCGCTGGGTCTTGCCAACAGCGTCTGCCCGGCATCCAGAATCGGTTGACGCAACGAAGAATCGTATGGATAGCTGCGATTCCAGGAAAACACCAGGATCGGATGCGCCTCCATCTTCTTGCGCATCTTCTGCACGCCGTTGTCGAGCGTGTCCCGGTCCATGTTCAGGATCGCCAGCGCCTGCTCTGCCGACAACTGGCTCGCGCCTTTGCCGCGCGCGAAAAAGTCCCCCATCACCGTTCGGTAGTACTGCCAGGAGAGTGCCATCACTTCGACCCGCGCCTTGGTCTCCGGGGTGTCGGCCAGTGTTTGCGCCTGCGCGATGAAGGCGTCGCCTATCTGAATGTCCTCTTCCGTGAGCGCCTCGAGGAAGCCTGGATTGCCCATGCAATACTGGGAGTTCTTGAGCGCCAGGAACAGCCCGGTATCCCGGACCCGGCGCGTCCAGTAGTCCTCCCAATGCGCGAAATAGGCCTTCATCGGCCCAGCGGCCTTGCCAAAGGACAGCCTGTACCACTCGTCCAGGATCGTATCGACGTCGCGGTCAGGATTCCACCAGATCTTCGCCATCACGTAGTACTTGGGCGCTTCACCGAAGAACGGATAGGTCTCGGCATACCAGGCTCGCACATTGTGGTCGCGAGCCCAGCGGACGTACTTTGCCCAGTGGTGGATGTAGATCCGCGGCGGAACATGGTGGTCGCCGTAGGTGTAGTCATAGCGACCGATGAAAGTGCACTTCCGCTGCCAGGCCTGGAGCAGTTTTTCGTGCCGTTCGCGGCGGTCGGGATCGATGAGCTGCATCGTGTCGTAGGTCATGAAGGGCACAATGCGCGGGTGGACTTCCACCTTTACGGGAGGCGCTCCGACGTGGCTGTAGGCAATCAAGCCAAACCAGGCATCGGGATGAACGGCCAGCACCTTGTCCACGACGGCATTGCAGAACTTGAAGTAGCAGTCGGAATAGGAGGCGTATCCGAGAAATTTCTCGCCCTTGATATACTCCTTCCGACAGGTCTCGCACTGGCAGTAGTCATTGCTGTCATTGACCCCGAACGAGTAGCTCTTGTAGGATGGGGCGCGGTCAAATGCCCCGATGATGCGGCGGGCTGCCTCGTCAACGATCCCGGGGGCGGTGAAGCAGGGCTGCCAGTGGTAGTCTTTGTCATTGGCGGGCACATAGCGCTTTGGATCGTCGGGGTGCTTCAGCGGGAAGAATTCGGGGTGTGTCTCCTTGTACATCTGTGGGGCAAACAGCTTGACGAGGCTGTGGTGGAAGCGCAACCGTGTCCAGAAGCGCATCTTGCGCGCCCAGGCCTTGTGGGTCGGCATGAAGGCGATTCCCGGCACCTGCATGAATGCCGGCTCGTCGATGATATTGGTATTCCCCGGCACTCCTAAATTGACTTGTTTCGGAACATGCTCACCCACCTTGGTGGGCATGAGCCAGCGGATGCCGACGAACTGCTCCAGAAACTCGTACGTGCCAAACTCGGTGCCCTCCGGCGTCTGCCCGGCGACGACCAGGTTGCGTCCCCCGGTTGCGCGGATGATGTAGCCGGTCTGGTCCATGCCAGCCAGCTCGTCGCCCATGAGGCGATCGACATATTCGCTGCGGCCGATGTGGAGGAGAACGCCTTCCTTGGGCAGCGCCTCGGTCTTCCGGTCGATGATGGGAAGATCGGCGCCAGTGCTTTGCCGGACATAGTCGGCCACGGTGTCGGCCATGTTCCGGATGGTGCGCTCCAGAGTCTGCCACTGGTTGGTCAGGTCCTCGGTGCGGGGGTAGCGGGCGCTGTCGATGACGATGGTTGCCCGGGCGTGCCCCTCCTTGACCAGCTCCAGCGGCGCCGCGGAGGCACTGGCAACAAGCAGCATGGCCGCGATTGTGGCGACGATGGGGATTGAGGTCCGTTGCGTCTGCATGGCGCTTTCCTTTTCAGTCTCTTGGTGCCGAAGAGGCTCGTGCGGGCCGTTCCCACGTCAATCGACACCGACGGCGAGCTCTGCGGTGATCTTGCCGTTTTCGCTGGAGGACCAATGCACGAGGTGCCCCGTCTTGGCATCCGGCAGCGCCTCGGGGATTGTCAGCACGTCACGATGGCCATCCGTGAAATTCATCACAAACGTCAGCACGCCCTCGTTCGCCGTCGCGTTGATTTCTGTGATTGGCAGTTGCTCCCCGGCGCGGAGCGGGTAGAGAAGGGTCGGCATCACGGTCACCCCGGAGGCTTCGACGGAGAGGATTGGCGTAGCCACGGGGCGCACCTTGTATCCCCCGGCGGGAACCCATCCCTGGACCGTCGGTTCCTCCTGCCCAACCACGATTTTCACCGAGGTGTCGCCGATCCGCAGCGGCACCACGGCCAAGTTCGGACCTTCGGTATCAGCACTGATCGCGGCCAGTGGTTTCTCGCTGACACTGGCGGACTCGACATCGAAGTGGAACACGGCGTCATAGCGATGGACTTGGTCATCGGATGGGACCAGGCGATCGATGACCAGCCAGTAGTTTGGCTTGACAAAGAGCACGGCTCGGTGATGGGTCACGGTTTTATC
>JAGLDW010000266.1 GCA_023145395.1 Lentisphaeria bacterium
TGGACTGTCCGGAGCAGAGCCAGACTTCGCCGGAGAGCACATTCTCTAGTTTGATCGTGTTCGCGCCACTGACGGTGATGGTGAAGGGACCGCCTGCGGGAGGTGTGTCCAGCGTGGTGCGCCAAGTGCCATCCGCTCCGGCAGTCGCTTTCGCCTGCGCGCCCCAGGACGCGCTCAGCGACACCTTCTCGCCCGCCTCGGCCCAGCCCCAAAAGGGTGCTTTCGTCTCGCGCTGAACCACCATGTTGCTGCAAAAGAGCGCCGGCAGCTTCACATCGGCCAGAGCCGTTTCCGCGAAAAACGCCAGGAACATCAGACATGCGAGGGTTTTCATCATCTTCCAATTCTCCTGCGGGGATCTCAGACGGGGGATCAAGAGTTTCTACAGTTCCTTGCCCTACCCACGTTTTCAAGTAATCGAGGTTGCGGTATTCGCAGGCCATGCTCGCGGTCCGGGACGTCCCGCACCACTTGCGGGCGCAGTTGGCCAGTGGCTCGGGACCTCCGGGACCGAAGAGGATCGTTGCGTGGTTGGCTGCACTGTCCAAGAGAGCTTGTGCGGGTATGCTATAGGGAATAGTTCACCAACAGGCAGAAGGATTCCTCAAATGACCGTACGCGCACTTGTCACGGGAGCTGTTCTCATGTCCGCTCTGAACGCCGCGCCTCTCCATCCGCGCATCTTCATCCAACCCGCCGATCTTCCGCGTCTGCGCAACTTGGCGGGACAGACTCAGGGCGATGCCTTTGGCAACGTGCCGACCGCAGCGTGGCTGAAACTCAAAGCCAAAGCGGACCGATTTGTACAAGCCGCACCGTATTCCTACACGGTCAACATGCCCGGGCTCGAAGGCGCGACGCCTCAGAAATGGAGCTACACGCTCTCGGACACCCGCCCCCCTGCCCACGACGAGTTCAAGCACTACCCCCCCTGGACCGCCATGTTTCAGGAACGCCCCGACAGCATCACCACACGCCTTCGCTTCCTCTTGCTCGCCCACGCGGTGACTGGCGAGGAGAAGTACTTCGAGCGGGCCCGGAAAATCGTCTTGCATCTCTCCGCCTGGGACGATATCTGGACCGATCGGAGCTATGGGGGAGGCAAGCCCTGCCTGGACACGGGGCACGCCGCCGTTTGGGTCGCGATCTTCCACGACTGGTGCGCGGCCAAACTGACCGCTGCGGAGGCCGCAACCGTGCGGGGCGCTCTGGCGGACAAGGGTGTTGCCCCCATCGCGGAGATGATCGAGTCCATCGCGCCCTATCACAACTACACCGCAGCCATCGGCGGAGGCCTGGCGCTCGGCGCGATCTCGCTGCTCGGGCACGATGAACGGGCGGAGGCCTGGCTCGACCTAGCCATCCGCCGCCTCCGGCTATACATGGATCAGCAGGGATCCGACGGTGGATCCATGGAGGGACCCGGCTACGGCACCTATGCCGCCAACCAACTCGCGGACGTGCTCTGGGCGCTCGACGGGATCGGCCGAGCCGAAGAACTCGCCGACCATCCCTATCTGCGCTCGCTGCCGCGCTACTGCATCTCCCTGCTTGATCCCGGCACCGGCAAGATGCCGTGTTTTGGCGACGGCGGTCCCACGGTGGGCTTCATCAACCTCATGCGCGTGCTCGCGTTGCAGGGCGACTCCGACGCGGCCTGGTACTGCCGCCGAGTGGCTGGGCTGACGCTCGACACCCCCCGCGCATTTCTCTCCGTGGACGACACGCGCATCCAACCTAGGAAACCCGAGTTCCGCACCACAGCCTGCTACCGGGATATCGGCTATGCCGTCCTGCGAGACGGATTCAACCCCGACAGTGCCTTCCTCGCCGTCAAATGCGGCCCGCCAACTGCGAAGATCGGGCACAACCACTTCGATCAGGGAAGCTTTCTGCTGCGCTTCGGCACCGAGTGGATCGGCTGGGATCCAGGCTACCGCAGCTACTTCGATCCACCGCGGCGTCGTTACACGACGGGAACCTTCGGTCACAACACCGTCGTGCTCGACCTTGACGACGACTACATCGCCTCCACCACAGTCGCGGCTCCCGGCAAGGACCAGGTCAGCCTCGTCGGCGGACGCATCCTGGAACTGTTCGCGGGAGACCGCGTCGATTTCGTGCGGACCGATATAGCGCCCGCCTACAATTCTCCAAAACGGAAGGTGCTGGACCGGTTTCAACGCGACTTCCTCTACATCAAACCCGGTGTGGTTGTGATTCTCGACGAGCTTGCCGCGCCGCAACCACACACGTTCAGCTTCCTGCTGCATGCCCCCCGGGGGGCGTCCTACGAACTGGGTGAGAACCGGGCAACGGCAACGGCGCCAGGCGCGTTCCTCGACTGCTGGTTTTTCACCAAAGACTCCCTATCTTTGCGCGCGGGCCAATCCCCTGCCGACGGTGCCTACGGAGCCTGGCTGGCCGCGAGTACGAAAACTGCGAAGTCCGCACGCATCGTCACCGTTCTCGCCCCGCGCCTGAACGACATGCTGGTCATGAACCCCGGATTCGAGAATGGCATGGGTGGATGGCAACCCCGCAACATGGCTGGCTACCTTGAGAACCATGTCATCGACACGGAAGTGAGCCATGGCGGCAAGGCCTCGGGCCGCATCGACAATGGAGGCTACTACTACTCCCGAAAGGTACCAGTGACTCCCGGCACGAAGATCCGCACGAGCTGGTGGGCAAAGTGCACAGCCGACACGGGTGCCGCCAGTCTCCTCTATTACTGGAAAAACGGAAAGTGCGTCGGAAACACGAAGGGACCGGGCGCCAAAGTGGACGAATGGGGTCGGTTCGAAATTGCGGACACGATTCCAGGCGGTATCGACGAGGTCTGTCTGGCACTCCAATTCTTCGGCGAGGGACAATGCTGGTACGACGATGTGGAGATCGTTCTCGACCACCAGGGTGTTCGCGCCGTGCCCACTCGTGTCCGGGAACTGGCGCCCAACCGCGCCGTGCTCATCGAACGGGGTGACGCGCGTCACCTGCTCCTCGTCGGGGGACGCGAATTCCAGTTTGAAGATCATCGCTATGCCGCGACCGGAGCGCTCGCCTGGTTTGCGCTTGATGGTGCCCCCGCCGCCTTCTCCTCAGACGGTGCCGCGCCAACCCGCGATGGCAAACCACTGCCCCGCGACAACGGCGCATGGAATCGACCATAAGAGCTCGCATTTTGGATTTCAGATTGTTGATTTCAAGTTGTTCCAAGAAGCTGATCGACAGTCTATTACAGCAATAAAATCGTGCCCTAATGGTGTCGTAACACATTGGCTCATAAGATCTAAATTCCGAAATCGCAAATTCAAAATGCGAGTAAGAGGACTCCTGACACATGCAGCTACACACCTGCAAGACCGGAAGCGAGAAGTTCCTCCAGCGGGAACTGGCGTTGTACGGATTGGAATGCATCCGCTCCGGCTGCGGCTATGTCGTCGCCAAGACGGGGCCGCGCGACGATGCGCTCCCGCCCGATCTCTGCTTTGCCATACACAGCGCCTCTGATGTGCGGGAATTGACCGCCAACTCCGTCAACGCCCAAGCCAACGCCCTCTGCGACGCATTCTGGGAGTTTTTTCAGGGAGAGAAGATCGAGAAGCCCTGGTTTTTCCATGTGGTTGCGGACGACAACGACAAAAGTTTGTCGGCGCGAGTTCATGCTGTCCGCTCGGAGTTCCGCAAGCGTATGCGCCGAAAGATGTCGCGCGTTGCGAAGCTCGCATCCGACGAGCTTCCCCGCGCCAACGTGCCGAACCGGGGCTTGCTGGCGGTCTTCGCCGACTACAAGACCCTTTTTGTGGGCAGCAAGTTGCGGTTTGGGGGGCAGCGGCGCATGCGGACTCACGAGGACGCCCCCTCCCGGTCCTTTCTCAAAGTGGAGGAAGCCTACGGCATTCTGGGCAGGGAGCCGACGGCTGGGGAAGCTGTCGTTGATTTGGGAGCGGCTCCGGGAGGCTGGAGTTTCAGCGCGGCGGAACGCGGCGCCAATGTGCTGGCCATCGACAACGGAGAACTCACGGACGGCGCGGCCCGACACGCTAGGATCCAGCACCTCCAAGAGGACGCATTCCTCTATCGGCCCGAGGGACACCGTCCCTACGACTGGCTCTTCTGCGACCTGATTGAGAATCCCTATCTCGTGCTGGAGGACATCCTGATTCCCTGGATCAACAACCGGGGTTGCAGGCGCTTTGTGGTGAACCTAAAGGTGGGGAAGAAGGATCCCGTCGAACTCCTGCGCAAACTGCGGGAGAACAGCATCGACAGCCCGATTGCACGGTGTGACTTGCTTCGCGTCCGACAACTCTATCACGACCGCGAGGAGATCACCTGCTGCGGCGTGCTCCCCGCATAGGACCAAGACACCTCCAACCACGAAAGACACGAAAACGGGGGGAAGAAGAGATTCTCGCGCCCGTTCTCCCGCTACGCGGGATCACTCAAGACGCAGAGGCGCAGAGGAGGACAGGGGGAAGAGAGAAAACCACGGAGGGGGCGAATGACGAACGGCGCAAAGCACATCCAGAATGTGGGAGACGCCTTCCTCCGACTCTGCGGATCCTCCACGGTTTGCGGAGTTCGCGTTGCATGTCGCGTCAGCGACGGCCACCGTTTCCAGGCACGGAGAGCCGGACGAAGGCCCGACGCGTGCCTCCGGCGGGGGTTTCGGGGGGGGCAGCGCCACCGTTCCCTTCCTTGCCTCATCCCATCCCTATTGGGTCCTCTCGACATGCTCCGTGCTGACGAGCAGGCCGCGCTGGTCCGTCAGGTTGAAGTAGTAGACTGTGGTGCGGGGGGGAAGTTTGGCGGACACGCGTCCATCTGCGAACTCCGCAGGGATCGTCTCCCACTTCCGCTCCTGCCACTTGCCCGTGGCGCAGGTATAGTTAAGCTCCGCTTTCACGACAGGTGATGCGGTGGTGTAGGTCGTCCAGACCGTGTCGTCTTCGCATCCCTGGTCCACGATGTGAATGAGTGGGGGTGCGTCGTTGAGCATACTGTCGGCGAAAGCGTGAATCTCCTTGGGCGCCCACCCTGCGGTGTGGCTGTGTCCCATCCGCACACGGATGCAGAGCGTGTGTGGTGTCTTCGGCAGGCGATAGGATTTTTGGAGGGCGTTGAAGGTGTATGCGAAGTCGTTTGTGCCGCTGACCCACAGCATGGGCATTTTGGCGTCGGGCAGGTAGGACGACGGATCCCACCAGCGCATCCAGCGTGCCGCTTTCTCCTCGCCCAGACGATTGACGCTTCCCGCAAAGGCATGCTCGGTGGTGAATCCGCACCCGTAGATTGGCACAGCGAAGCGGAAGCGGAAATCCACACCCGCCACCATGCTGCAGAGATACCCGCCCCAGGAGATTCCCGTCATGCCGATGCGCTCCGAATCCACCTGCGGCAGCGACCGGAGCAGCGAATTGGCAAGGATGACGCTCGCGACGGCGTGGTAGGCCCATTGGTCCTCCCGCGGCCAGTCAATCTGCGCGTAGCCACCCCAGCCCGAAGGTCCACTATCCTCATGCCGTGCCCAGCTCCCCCCGGCTCTGGGTCCGGGCACTGCGCCGCAGGTGTCCATGGCGATGGCGGCATAGCCCTTGGCGTTCCAGAGACGGACCCAGTCCGCATAGGCCGTTCCCCCTCCCCCGTGGATGAGCACCATGCCGGGGACCTTTGTTCCCTTGGGGACATCCGGCACACCCAGCCAGGCGAAAACCCGTGTGGGACGCCCTCTGTAGGAAAGACCGTCGTAGAAAATGGCGCGCAGCCCCTTTTCCTCGACTCCCGCAGCGTCTCGCATGGCTGGTGGCGCCGATAGCTTCTC
>JAGLDW010000267.1 GCA_023145395.1 Lentisphaeria bacterium
AAATGGCCAGCAGCAAAATATAAAGAACTTCCTGTGCCGACCCTATGGGAATTCGATGGCGTCGATGCGGGACTGGTTCTTGCTGGAGACGCAGTTGGGCTTGTAGACGCCACCACCTTCAGGGCGCGGAATGGTGCCCCGCAGAATGGGATCGTCCGTTTCGGTCATCCAGCGACCCAGGCGTTTGCGCATGTCCATCAGTGTTGTCTGGTAGGCCGGATTCTCGAGAAGATTGTGTGCCTCGTTGGGGTCAAGCAGGCAGTCGTAGAGCATCTCGCTCTCGAGCGGCAGATCATCCCAGGCGCAGTTCTCAAGCCAGAAGCTCAACGTCGATCCTGCATCGCAAGAGGGATAGAATCCGTGATCGTAGAAACGGCGGATGTACTTGAAGCGATCGGTTCGCACGCAGCGCGTGGGCTGGTAGGATCCGTGGAAGTTCACCTCCGCATGGATTTCGTCGCGGATGCTCTGTTCGCCGTTGACCAGGGGCAGCAGGCTCATGCCCTGCAGATGATCCGGCGGCGTGGCGCCAGCCAGCGCGCAGATGGTGGGGAAAAGATCGATGTGGCTGACTAGGGCGTCGATCACCTTGCCGCCGCTGAAACCGCTCGGACCACGCAGCATGAGCATGACGCCGATGCCCCCGTCGGTGAGATTGCATTTCATGCGAGGAAAGGCGATGCCGTGATCGGTGGTGAGAATGACCAGCGTGTTGTCGCGAAGACCATTGGCGTCGATGGCGTCGAGCACCGTGCCGACCTTGGCGTCCAGACGGCGTGCGGATGCCTTGAAGCGGGCAAAATCCTCGCGGCATTCCGGTGTGTCGGGGAAGTACGGCGGCGGCATGGTGTAGCGGGAGTCGTCTCCCGGATGGTCTTCGGGGAAGACACGGTGTGTCTCGGCAAAGCCAACGGACAGGAAAAAGGGCTTGTCGTGGGGTTGCGCGAGGAACTCCGCCGCGCCGTTGTGCCCGTCTCCGCGTCCGCCAATGCTCATGTCGTAGCCGATCCATCGATAGGCTTCGTCGGTGATCTGGTGGATGTGCTGCACGCCGGCGAGGGCGGAGATGTACCCCGCGTCGCGGAGCGGATGCGTAATATGCCAGGAGTAGTCCTTGAGCCGGTGCGCAAAGTCCCGGTGGGTGAGACCATGCATGCCGTTGGTGTGCGCGTAGGTGCCGGTAAGCAGGCAGGCGCGACTGGGTGAACAGGTCGGCCCCGCGCAATACGCACGTCGGAACAGCACTCCCTCTTCCGCGAACTGCTGGATTCTCGGCGTGGGAACCGGATGCCCATAGGGCTGCACAAATCGACCCGTGTCGTGAGAATGGATATATACGATATTCGGTTTCTCTACAGTCATCTCCCGCTCCTCTGATGGGAAGGTTCAAAATGCTCCAAGAAATATAACCAGATTTCCGAACCTTGTCTTGATCCTTGTCCAGAACCCCAATCCAGAACTGACTTGAACGCGGAATTGGACAAGGTTGGGGACGGGGACAAGGTT
>JAGLDW010000268.1 GCA_023145395.1 Lentisphaeria bacterium
TGGCTCGACCACGAAGACTCCGAAGCTCGCTTGACCACTTTGGCTCGTACGGGGTTATTATGAATGTATCTGACCAGCTCATGCAGGTGCTCCTCTTCATCCACGATGATATCCTTGAACCGCCCAGCGAAGACATGCCCACATCGCCCCCGCCTCCGATTCACCGCACCCGCGAGGCCGGTGTTGAGTGGTTTCATAAGCTTCTCCAAGGGCTTTGCCCCTGCCTTGATAACCAGGTGGTAGTGGCTGGACATAAAGCACCACCCGAGGATCAATGCCCCGGATTTTTTAGCCGAGTCCTCGAGTAAGGTAAGCGCCCTCTCTCGAATGAAGGGATCGTCGAGTAAAAACTCGTGACCAATGCAGCGCGTGATGATGTGGTAAAGGCAACCAGGGAGATGACGACGGGCTACTCGGGCCATGGGCACGTTCCGTCCTCCTGGTGGCGAGAATGAGATTCTATTGGAACAATTGTTATTTTAACAATGTTGAGTGTGGGTGGCAAGGGCTTTAGGGCTAAACACGATGGACCGTCCCCTCAGAGCAGGCCCCCGACAAGATCGCTCTTGCCATCGCCGGCAATAGCAAGATTATCCATAACCGACATGACAAGATCACAATCGATAGGATTATACGGTGTGCACATCGGCTCGATGCACTCGGGGGCGTCGACGCAGCCTCCTCGGCCGCAGAGGTTGGACCTTCGAATCCAGCCAATGTGTTAATCGCGGCCTAGGAATCCCCCACTTTTCGCGAGAAGGGGACCCATGCAAAGTTGCTGAGAATGGAGGTTGAGGATGGCGTACTGGCGGTTTAGTCCCCCAGCTACGTCTGGTTGGCTCGGGACTCGATCTGCTGTTTGTGTACGTAATCTCGGTAGCTTGGTCCATTGATGACGATCACATGGCTGCGATGGATGAGTCGGTCGAGTATGGCGGCTGCGCCGAGGTGATCGTCGAGGTAGTCGCCCCATGCCTCCCAAGGGATGTTGCTTGTAATGATCGTGGATCGAGCCTGATCGTACCTCGGAAACAGGACCTTTTGCATCAGCCCTGAGCGGACGGAGCTTTGACTCTCGACCTGCTCAAGGCCTACCTCGTCTATGACGAGGAGCTCGGCACGCACATAGGGAGCTATGGTCTCGGGAAGAGAGCCGTCTGCGAGGCTGGCGTTGAGACGCGCGAGCATATTGGCGCTGGAGGTGTAGAAGACGCGACGGTTGTCGACGCAGGCAGCGAGGGCGAGGGCCATGGCGAGGTGACTCTTGCCGGTGCCGCTCATGCCAGCGAAAAGGATGTTGATGCCCTCGTCGAGAAAACGGAGGGTGGCAAGCTCGACGAAGAGGTCCTTGTCGAGGTCGATCTGGAAGGCGAAATCGAAGGCTTCAATGGTTTTTCGAGCCGGCAGTCTGGCATCTCGGATGCGTCGTTCGACCCGTCGTTCAACGCGACGGCGTACCTGTGGCTCCAGGATGGACCAGAGCCACTCCAGGCGCACCTGCTCGGGCTTTGGATTGGCGAGTTCCTGCTCAAGGGCTTGATACATGTCGGGGAGACGCAGGAGGGAGAGGCCTTCTAGGATCTTCGGGAGCAGCGCGGGCTCAGTCTGGGACCTGGGGTTCGCTTGGAAGGGGCTGTTCGTCATGGCGTATTGCTCCTTGTGGTGAGGATTGAGGGGTGTCGCCGGTTCGCAGGGACTGGTAGCTGTCCAGGCTGCGCTGGGCAACGGGGTGCTCTTGCATTACTTCGCGGATGTGTTGGCGTGTACGATTGGCGATCTGCTCATCGAGGCGACGCGGGGTAGCGCGGGCCTGAAGGATGCGGGTCAAGGAGTGGGAGTCGTAGGCTTGGTACCGCGAGGCGTGCTCCATGGCATGGACGATGTCGTCGAGAGACCACGTGAGCTGGAGCTCGAGGATGCGGGCAAGGTGCGGCCCAGGGTAGCGATGCTGTGTGCGGAGCCGCTGTGCGAATGCCTCCGGCACGTCCCCCCACTCCTCCAGGCGCGCGCTCAACAGCGCGAGGTCGTATCGTCCACGCGGTGCCTTTTTTCCCTCGCACAATTGCTTTTTTCCTGCCCCTGTCGGCAGGCGTTCGTGCTCAACGAGCCGGTGCACGCCTTGGTCAAACACCTCCAAGCGCTCGGGCCCCACGCAGAGGTAGACCCGCTTGCCTATGTGATCGGCGTCCACTTGGTATCGGTTCGTCTCGAAGACCACGTAGCCCATGCGGTCCACCACGGCGATCACCACGTCCCTCGCGTCGTAGGGGTGCGAGGGCAAGGGTTTCAGGTGGGGTCGCTCCTGCTCCAGCATCTCCCAGATCGGGCGCTTGGTCTTCGGGTGTTTGCGCTTCATCGCGTGTTCTCGCTCCCACCATACCAGGGCCTCTCGAAACTGCTCTAGGCTGTAGAAGGATCTCCCGTTGAGCAGATTCCCCTCTGCGTATCTATATCGTCTCTCGACCTTGCCCTTATAAGCGCCATCTCCTCGGGGGGCGATATGCACGGCGAAATCGTAGTAGGCCGCGAAGTCGACAAAACGCACATTGAGGACCGGCCGGTCGCACTCCCAGCGGTCCACCACGCCAGGCATGGAGTCGGTCACCGCCTCGTCAGGCACACCGCCCCAGCCCTCAAAGCTGTGCTGTAGCATGCGCAAGATCGTGGTCTGCCTCGTGTTGTCAGTGGCCTCGAAGCTGGGACCTCGCGAAAAGCTCAGCACGCAGCTCCATAGCTGCACTTTCAGCCCGTTCTTTAGCTCATAGGGCGACCAGTCGAATTGGCATTGCTGCCCAATCGCCGTCTCCACCTCCATGACAGGCTTGGTGGTCTTCGCCTGTTTGCTCTCTTGACGAATTCGCTTCAAACGCTCACGGACGATCGTGTACCCACCCTCAAAGCCTTCACCCACCAGCTTCTCGTGTAAACGGACCGCAGTGAGGTCGGGATAATACTTGAGCCACGCCTGGATCTGCTCCTCAAACACATCCAGCTTCGAGCCCTTGGGCGTACGCCGACGCGGTAGCTCGCGCTCGAGCGCTTGCTCCCCATGCTCCCGACGCTTTTCCTCCTCGTTGAGAATGCTGCGGATTGTCTTGCGCGCTATCCCTAACGCTCGGCTGATACCACGCTTTGACTCACCCTGTCGAAGTCGCCGCAGCACCTCGTAGACGAGATGTTTCCGTTCTTCGTTCATCTTGTCCTCCGCTTCGCTCGATTAAGCTCTTAAGCCTACGACTCATATGCATCTCCTGCTCCACAGCCTTCTCCAGCAAGGGAAGCAAGACGCGAGATTCCTCATCTACCAGTCCGGCGGGCGCGTGGTGACCGCATGCGAGCAACAGGCGATTACGCTTGCTCTCCAGCAACAACAGACAGCGCCGTAGCTCGTTTCCACCCTTGCTCAAACGCGGATCCTCAGGGGGGTCGTGCTCCCCCTCCTCCGTCGATAGATAGGATAGCGGATCCGCCAGAAGCTCCCGGCAGGCCGACTCATCATCTGTGCGCAATAACCGAGTCACCAGCTTGCCTGTCTGCCGGCTCGAGAGCCCATGCAGTTGCAATGATTGCGACGCCGGTACTTGGTTGCCGCGCGGCAACCGAGAAAGCTCACGACCCACCGTCGCCGAAAGCAAGCCCAGACGGATATCACCCTGAATGGCCTCATCCAGATGCTCCACCAGCTTCAAACGGCGGCACACCCAGCTCTTATGACGTGACAGGCGCAAACCAACCTCCATCTGAGTAAGACCACGGTCACGGCACAGCGACCGTACAATCCATCCTTCCTCAAGCTCGCTCAAACCCCGCTGCCCTCGATTGCACGCCAGCATCGCTGCATGCGCGCCTGCGATGTCCAAGTCAAGAAAGTGCGCGGGGAGCTCTGTCCACCCAAGCTCCTTTACCACACGCACACGCTTGAAACCGTCTACAAGAACCAGGAGATCAGCATCTACACCCAGCGCCACAGCCACTGGGGTGCGCATCCCGTACTCCTCCAGCGAGACCCTCACCTGAGCCTCCATAGCTGGCGACGACAGCCGCAGCGACTGAAAACGAAGGTCCAAATCCGACAAGGCAACCTGCTTGATCTCGCCCATAATCACGCTCCTCGCAATCCGTATCCTGTGCTCCGAAAGCACCTTTTAGCTCCAACTCGG
>JAGLDW010000269.1 GCA_023145395.1 Lentisphaeria bacterium
GGCAAGGAGACAGGGAGCAAGGCTCATGCCCAAAAACGCACGAAAGTAGCACCCCGAGCGAGTCTGAATGACGGCAAGGAGACAGGGAGCAAGGCTCTTAGGCCCCCAACGGCCTTGTGCCGTTGGAGCCGATGATTCGCTTTCCCTGCGAGCACGTCGCGTGCCTCCTCCCTCCCTCCCACGTTTCGCAGTGGTGCGCCACTGCGAAGCGGGAGGATGTAAATGCTGGAAAACCACAATCTTGTTCACCAACGACACAAGGTCGTTGGGGTCTTGCACTAGCTTGCGGAATGTGTTGGGAAAGCCAATATTGCCGACAGTCCCCCATCCACTGTCACTGCAAGTAAACGGAGAGACTTCCCATGCAGACTGTAATGCACAGCTATACCTTTCGGACGTACGGACTGGAAGAAGCGTTCCGGAGCGCCAAACGGTTCGGGTGGGATGGAATCGAGTTGCAGCCCTGCCACTTCGACCGCGCCAAGATCGAGACCGAACTGCCTGCGGCGGTGGCGTTGGGACAGTCGTATGGAGTGCCCATTCTCTGTGTCGATTCCGGCGGCGATGTGATCAGTGACGATGCGAAGGCGAACGAGGCCACCGTGGCACGAGTGGAGAAGGAACTGGAAGTCTGCGCGGCCAACGGCATCAAGCTGATCAATGGCGGTGTCGGCGCCTTGCGTGGCAACAGCCCGGAGTATGGCGCCAACGGTTCCGTGCTGGCCACGGATGTCCACTATGCCCGTGCAACCGAGGCCTACCGCCATCTCGGTGGCGTGGCGGCGCGACTGGGCATCACGATCGTGTTCGAGATCCACATGTTCTCGCTGCACGACACCATCGCCTCGACCGCACGACTGCTGGAGAAAATCGGCCTGGACAACGTGAAGGCGAATCCCGATCCCGGCAACATGTTCGCCACTTCCACCGCAGAGCGAAATCCCGCGGCTCTCGAGCAACTGGCCGGACGCATCGGCTACTTCCACTTCAAGAACTGCCAGGCATTGCCCAACGGCAACTGGAACTACAGCGTCAAGCTCGCCGATGGGCATATCGATCTGTACAAATGGCTGGAGCAATTGCTCAAACTCGGCTTCGAGGGTCCAGTGTGCGTGGAGTATTGCGGCGCAGGCGACCCGCATATCGCCGCCGAGGAAGACCGCCAGTACATGGACAAGATCCTCGGCTGGATCACGGAATAAGGTGCTTGCTTTGGATGGGAAAGAACGCACCCCGAAACGCCGGAATGATGAAGAACTTTCCGCGTCGGACCCTGAGGGTCGGCACCATCCTGGAACAAGCAGAAAACTGCCTTGCTCGCACATGCTGTGACTGAACTGGAAAGAAATGGAAACTGGAGAGTGAAATGTGCTCGACAGGCGTTGATCAAGATGAGACCCAGCCCTTGACGAAGGCGGAAGTGGACCGGAAAATCACGGATTTGCGAAAACATCGAAT
This sequence comes from Lentisphaeria bacterium, assembly GCA_023145395.1. Taxonomy (GTDB): domain Bacteria; phylum Verrucomicrobiota; class Lentisphaeria; order Oligosphaerales; family Lenti-02; genus JAGLDW01. The sequence continues at coordinate 1,459 of JAGLDW010000269.1, forward strand.
TGCCGGGCGCACGGTGCGGGACGATCTCTCCGCTCCGGTAGATGAAGATGTTCGGGTGGACGAATCCCCAGGCACCACCAAACTTGTTCTGGTGGCTGACGGCGTGGACGTCAGTTGGGCGACAGTCGTTCATTTCGAGCAGCAGATTGGAGGGAGCACTGTGCGCATGGGTGGCATTGCCGAAGTCGGCACACACGACCAACACCGGTTTAAAGGGTATTCGACACGGGTCTTGGAGAACTCGCTGTGCTGGATGCGCCAGAATGGTTTCCATACAAGCATGTTGTATGGCATACCTAGCTACTACCCGAAGTTCGGCTATGCCAAGGCGTTTCCAACGGTCACGTTCAACATGGCCGTCCGTGATGCGGAGTCCGCATCCGCGGCCGACTACACCTTTTCCCCATTTGTCCCGACGCTCCACCTGTCTGCCGTACTACGCATGTATCGTCTTGCCAACGAAAGAAGCACCGGTGTGAACCGACGTTTGAAAAAACACTGGCGCATCTTCCAAAGAGGATTGTCCTGGAACAGTTCGGCCATTGTGGAAATGGTGCTCGACAAGAATGCGAAACCCGTTGGCTACATCGCCTTTGATGACCGTGGCCAGGCTGCCAACGTGATTGAGGTCGGCTACACAACCCCCAAAGTCTTCTCCGCGTTTCTCCGTCGTGCTGCCGAGTTCGCGTGGCAACAACGCCTGGAACGCATCCAATTTCATCTGCCGGAGGATTTGGCGTTCACGATCTACTGCCGGGGATTTGGACTTCGCATGGAGAACACATTCCCCGCCGATGGCGGGGGCATGGTCCGCCTAATCCATGTTCCGGGCGCATTCCAGGCTGTGAAGGACGAACTGGCTCAACGCGTGCGGCGCCATGGTGCTCTGACCATCCGCACGAACCTAGATGATGTGTCGTTGACCTGGGCTGACGGTGACATGGAGGTCTCCTCTCCGGTTCCGAGCTATCCCAGCGTCCGTCTCCCGCAATGGGCGCTGGCCCAGATGCTCTACGGATACCTCAACACGGACGCGCTGCGCGCAACGGGTGTGCTGCGCGGGACTGCGGCTACCTGCAAAATCCTGGATCAACTGCTCCCCGTACACCCTCACTACCACTATGCGGCGGACCATTTCTAGACGCGGAAGGCACACCGCTGCAATCATCAGAATGACTGCACGTCGAAGCAGTCGCCTTCCTCGTGATATTCGAGCAGGACCGCTTCATCTCCCTTGGCGAGTGCTTCCTCATCGTCGCAGCGCACGTCGAGGATCAGGAACGAACCATCCGTCCGCAACTCGGCCCGGCCGAAAGTCGGGGTGACTTTCGTGCTTGTGATGGTGCACAGTTTCCCTTCGAGGTGGGCATGCCCGCGCACGGTTTCGGTCCGGAAACAGCGTCGCATCGGGCGGGTTGCCAGCCCCGTCAGCACAAACGACAACACCAGCACAACCACAAACTGCACGGCAAAGAAAAATAGCGGTGGCAGAATCCCCTGCAGCGACTCGGGCAGATAGCGCGTGAAAAGAAACGCTTCGAACCACATGAGCACGACGAGGATGCTGAAAACCACCGTGGCGGGAATCTCGCCCAAGCTCAGGAAAGCCAGCGCCCCCTGGAGCGCGCCTCCCGCGCTTTGGCCAGCAGCCTCCGCAGCACCTTCGGCCGCACCATCCCCCACACCATCCATGAACCCGAACACGCTCTCCAGAACACCTATGTCCAGCGCGCCGACAATCACTACCACCCAGTACATCATGACCAGTATCAGAACGAGCGTGTAGAGAAACATGCCAGGTGAAAAGACGAATGAAAAAAACTCAAACAGGCCGTCCATAGCTCACACCTTTCCTGTCAAACGCATGCCCTCGCGCCGGGCTCCGAACGGGAAGGGGACCTCCCCTCTCCTCATGCCATGAATGTATGCGGCCCGACACCGTCGCGCAAATGCATCTCACGCCGCAAGTCCAGCCATGCTCTGCTAGCGACTCACTCGTGTTCGGCCGCGTAGGCGGCAATCGCACGCATCTCGCCACGTTGATCGTCAGAGAGACAGGGCTCTCGTTCCGCAGCAATGAACCGTTCGGCTCGCTCCTCCGCACGTGCAGCCAAATCGCCCGCCGCCGCGGCGCTGTGGTCCCCTCGTTTCCCACGCCAGAGAATCCCAGGTTCGTAAAGCTCGCTGCGGAAATGCCGGAACGTATGCTCGTGGCTCAGGTATTCGCCGGCAATCCCCACCTCCCGGATCACGTCCAAAGCTAGAGCGTCGTCCGACGCGGTGATGCCCCGGCAGTAGCGTGCCACGTAGTCCAATATCTCCTGATCAATCACGGCCATGGCCGGCGAGACCGTCAACTCCGACTCCAACTGCCCCACTCCCCAAACCAAGCTCACACGGGACATCATGTGCGTAGTCCAGCCGATCGATTTTTCCAGCGTGGCCTGTGCATCGGGCGCCAACGCTTCGGTCGACACCCACGAGCAGGAGGGCAGACCGTAGAAACGTGCAAGCTCTGCGCTGACGCCAGCCAGAAGATGGTTTTCCGGAGCACCCGTCACAGCCACCGCCGTCTTCATGTCGAACACATGGGCAAGACCCAGATTGTAGATGCAGGGCCGTCCAGGATCCAAGATCTGATTGACCACGAGACCAGCCAGAATCTCGGCATTTCCCACCGCCGCCGCCCCAGCCAGAGTGACTGGGCCCGAGGTGCCAGCCATCGGTTCGCCGTTGATCGTGATCGGAATCCCGTGCCCGGCCGTGCGCGCGAAGATATCCAAGGCCAGGTGGGTCCACCGCAACGGTCCGTGTGCCGTGAAGCCGATGCTGAACCAGGGCGTATCCGCCACAACCGGCTTCATTCGGCACATGGTATCCGCGCCTGCGGGAGAACTGCACAGCACACGAATATGCTTCGTGGTATTGTCGGCCATGATACGGAGCCCTGCGATGTCCGCAGTTTTGGGTGGCACATCCGCCAGCGCGGTGCCGAAAACCCCGTCCACGGCAGGCAGTTGGTCAAGCAGACGCGCATAGTCGGCCAAGTCCGCACTCGTGATCGGCCGCACTTCCCCCCGGCGCCACCAGTTCACGCCGGGCGTCGACCAAACACAGGCACCCTCCTTTGACGGAATCGTCTGCATGCCGCCCCGGCGATCTGCAAATGCCACAGTGCGTGGCGCCCGTTCGAGACATTCCTCCACGAGCTCACGCGGGATTCGCAGGACCTGGGAGCCGCTGCCAAGGGTGGCGCCCGCCTTCAGCAACGCGCTGCAGACCGCGTCATGTTCGAAGCGGACACCAGGATCCGAGAGCAACTCGAGCGAGGCTTCGTGGATCCGCCCCACTGCGTCTGATGTCAATACTGCCATGTTTGCTCCCATTGTTCCCAGACTGCGCCGCTCAGTCGTGTTTCAACAGAACCATGAGCGCGTCGGTGCCAGGGGTGGCCAGGTGCTCGTAGGCGGCGAGTGCGTCCATGAGCGGATATTCATGCGTAATCAAAGGAGTGATCTGGAGGTGTCCGGCAGCCACTGCGCCGAGAAGGACTTTGACGTTTCGGGTCACGGTCCACTTCACGTAGCCGATCGGGTAGTCGGCACCTCCCTCGTAGTCAGCATCGCGGTATCCTGGGCCTGCTTTGGCGGAACTGAGGATTGCGATGTTCCCGCTGGCGGAGGCCAGCGACACCGTGATCGTACAACCGCCCGAGGACACGACGCGGCCCTGGGCAACATTGTCGGGTGCTTTGCACATCACGGTCTTAATCTTGTCGAAGGCCGCCGTCGCGTCGCCGCCAAAGCAAATCAGGGCGGCTTCGATGCCAACCGGTGCGGTCTCGGCCTTGATCCGCTCCCAACCAGCCTCATCGCCGAGTACTTGCTTGACGCCGTCAATCGCGCGGCACAGCCGTTTTTCGTTGGTGTCCATCAGGTACACATTTGCGCCGGATGCCAACGCCAACTGCGAGGCGATCTGGCCCATGGCGCCGCCACCGAGGACCAACACGTTCTCGCCGAACTCGATCCTGGCTTTGCGAACACCGCCAAGCGCGAAGCACATCATCGCCGCAGGTGCCGCTTCACGCAAGGAGACGCCCCCGGGAACGGGCACGACCAAATTCTTGGCCACCACCACTTCCGTAGCGTGAACTGCCCCCGCGCCAATGCAGGAAACCTTGTCGCCCGGCACCACATGCGTCACGTTCGCACCGACTTCTAGAACCGTCCCAGCCAGGCTGTATCCGAGTGGACGGTGCCCCCGTTTCCCCTTGCGGTTCACGTTGCCGCCCATCTGCAGCCCCGTGAGCTCCGTGCCGGCGCTGATGAAGCTGTAAGCCGTCTTGACCCGTACCTCATTTGCGTTCGGCGCGGGCAGTTCCAGGTCTTCAACCACAACGCGCTTTTCCGGATGTGTGTGAACAGTCAATGCCATGATTCTCTCTCCTCAAAAGACTGCCTGAAGGGCAGCCATGTGACAGCCCAGTGAGCATCGCTGG
>JAGLDW010000027.1 GCA_023145395.1 Lentisphaeria bacterium
GCGGCCATGAGCGTCCAGTACATGGCCGGATGGCCGGTGGTCGCCAGCGCCTCGCGGCCGATGAGTCGCACCGCGTAGCCGTCCATATTGTTGATCCTCGGCATGGCTCGGCCGTCCTCTACTGGGCAGTCCTTGATGAACTCCAGCATGAGTTTGACCAGGTGTTCGACATACTTGTCCTCGCCGGTTCCGAGGTACGCCTTTGCGAGTGTGTAGACGTATGTGCCTCGGCCAATCTGATGATCGAACGTGGGCCAGTGGATGTCCATCGGCACTTTGTACCAGTCGATGTCCGCCACGCTGGGTCCGTAGTGGAGAACCTTGTCATCGCAGGCGAACCGGCATTCTAGAAGATCGTCCGCCACACGGGTGTCATACCCCTGGGTCGGCCTTGGCTTGGAGACTCCCTTGCGAGAGCGAAAATGCTCCAGCAGCGCGATCTTGGCACCCTCTTCGTCTCCCCTGTCCCAAGCCGCCTTCACACCCGCCAACTCCGGCAGTGCGTAGTTCAGCGCCTCAAACAACTTGGGAGGGGCAACGCCTCGCGGGACGGTCTCCCCGGGAACATCCTTGCCCTGAGGAAACGCCGCGTTTGCAGTCAGCAACATGACAGCCACCATTTTTTTGATCATGTGTCGTGTCCCAATGAACCTGTACAGGGGGGGGAGCAACATTCATCTGCGCATACCATGCACGCTTTACGTTGAATTGTCGATGCCGGGGCGCGCGAGCTATCCGAGCACGTCGATAAGACTCAGACCGGTGTGATAGCATGGATCGACGTCTGGGCAAGCGGGGATCGCACGGATGGGATCACCTGCGGCATTGCGAGTCTGCACTGCCATCCAACCAAGCTCAGGTTTCACAAAATGATCGAGAAATGCGCGCGCGCAGGTCGTCTGGATACGAGCGCACGCATCCGCGAGATCGGGCCGGATCCCAGGCAGCAACGCCGCTGCGCGAATGGTCTCAGGGAGACTCCACCAAGGCAGATCGTCATTGCATGCGCGCCCCGTCTGCAGGTCCACACTCTTGCAGATGCCGCCGGCGACTGGGTTGAAGCCAAGCTCGAAGGCTTGCAGAAACACCTCGCCCAACGCCCCGCTGCTCTGCTCCACCAAATCCGCCGCCGCGGCCGCAGTCTGCGGAGTCCGCAGACCCGCCGACAAGAGTTTGCAGGCAAGGCCGACACATTCCAGCGCATGCCCCGGATCGCACAGCACACGTCCGTCCTGTAGGTAGGGCGCACCCTCCTCCGTGATAAACTCGATGAAGCCCCAGCGGGGAAGACTGGAATGCCGACCGGCATTCACATGGCGAGACAAAATATGCCGCAGGAACGCCTGGCCGTGCTCGAACCATATCGGGTCCCCGGTCTTCTCAAGAAGCAGCGAAAGCGCCCCGAGGGCAATCATGCGCGGACCGTGACTGATTCGTCCGGGGACATGGCGCACCGGATTGCGGGGATCCATCGGTTGCTGGTCGCTGGCAAACTCGTCGCGCCCGATGCGTTTCACCGTCCGACGCAGGTAGTCCTCGCCCTCTTTGCGCAGCGTATCGTCGTCAAGCGCGTCTCCAGCGGCAAAGAGGCCCTTGGCATAGAACAGATCGCTGAAGTTGGCCGCGTCGGGCAATCCGTCCAGCGGCGCCACAGTACCGTCCGGCAAGACTTGCAGCGAGCCACCCTCGCGGGACATCATGAAACTCAGCCGTCCCCCGTTTTCCACACGCAGCGATTCCATGCATTCTGCGACCTCGTGCAGAACCCGGCAAATCTCGTCCAGTTCCCCAACCGCCGCGCTCTGCCCTTTCAGCCAGCCAAGATGCCCTGCCAGCGCTTCCAACCCGCGCCCCTGAATCCACGTGTAGACAATGTCCTCCGACCAGACGGTACCAGCTTGCTCAGGAGTGGCGAAGGACTCGCCCGTGAGCAGATCCACCTTGGTGTCGAGCAGACCCGGTCGCGCCGCGCTCCGGTAGCGTGCCAGAATGAAGGCAAGGTTCTCGCGCACGACAAGCGCCAGTTCCTC
>JAGLDW010000270.1 GCA_023145395.1 Lentisphaeria bacterium
AAACCCACTCTTCAACCTTATCTTAGTTGGCTCCAACGGCACAAGGCCGCTGGGGGCCCCAAAACCCACTCTTCAACCCTTATCTTAGCACCATTCCGGCTGGGTCGGACGGGGAATGCCAGATGTTGCTGGGGCGCGTGTGGTACTTGTGGGCTTGGGCGACAATGTCCACGCCCACCTTTTCGCCCCATGTCTCGATGATTTGCTGGTACAGCGGTCCTGGGCATTGCGGGAACTGGACGTGGTTGACGCGTGGACAGGGGAGCATGCAGTAGGAGGAGGTGGTCCAGAAGGCTTCGTCGGCCCGGTAGACATCGTACAGCGTGAGATCGCGCTCGACCACTGGGACGCCCAACTCGTTGGCCAACTCGATGACCGTGCGACGGCTGATGCCATCCAGGATGTTGCGAGTGGTGGCCGTGTAGAGCACGCCGTCCTTGGCGACGAAGAAATTCGCGCCGGTTCCCTCGGTGACGTATCCATCCGTGTCCAACAGCAGGGCGAAGGCGTTCGCATCCACGGCATGGCCCTGCAGCTTGGCCATGAAATAGTGTAAGCGGAAACGCGTCTTGCTACGCGGATCGACCACGCTGGGCGGCACATTGCGCACCGAGGGCACCACTGCGGGCTTGCCTTCGGCGTAGCTCGGATAGTACTCGTCGTAGGGCAGCGGACTGACATAGCACATCACCGTCGGCTCGCAGCTCCCTGACCCCTTCATCATCGGATGGGGGAAGCCATTGCCCGGCGTCACCTGCCAGCACGTCCAGCAGTCGTCGTCCTCGGGGAAGAGATGCACATTCGCAGCGACCGTCTTCTCGACGATGACACCCATGTCGCTCTTTGAGATCAGTGGTTCAAGCCCAGCGTAGCGCGTGCCGTCGTCCATACGGGCGAGATGGTCTTCCAGTCGATAGATGCGGTGCTTGAATGTGCGCGCCGCCTCCATGAACACGGCGCTATACATGAAGCCAATGTCCCAGATCGAGATCTTGGCGTCCTCTTCAGACACCAACTCTCCATTCAGGTAGATGAGCGATTCCATTTGAGTCTCCTTTGTCATCTGCCAGCACCCGCGCCAAAGGCGTATGTGGACGGGATGGTCACGGGGAGTTGCCCGGGAGCGGGTTGGTCCCCGAACAGAGCGTCGATGGTGGCCGTGATGGACTCTGGGCAATCGTGGTCGTAGGAGCACAGAGTGATGTGCCCCCTGGGCAGATCCTGCAATACGTAGGGATTCCCGAAGACGAGTAGCACAAGCTGCTTGCCCGCCGCAGCGATTTTGCGGATGAGGTCCACCACGGGCGGCGAGATTCGCACGCTGTCCTCCTGGTAGCAGACGACGCGGGGGAACAGCCCCACGACGACTGTGTGAGCCGTGCTCGCGGCGGTGTGGGCCGCAGCGAGGTCGCCCCCCGTACCACCATCCCCCAAGGCGATTTGACGAGCCTCGGGCAGGCGACGACGCATGGCTTGCAGGAGACCCGACACCCCGGGGA
>JAGLDW010000271.1 GCA_023145395.1 Lentisphaeria bacterium
CCGCCGTAGGTGAGCACAAGACAGTCGGCATTCTGCGGGGTCCGCAAGGGAAGGGCCTCGCCCTCCAGGGCGGTGATCGACGCGCGGGCCACTTCCATGGCAAAGGCGCGGTCGGTGGCGGTGGCAACACGCTCGGGCAGGCGCTCCACATCAACCAGCCGATTGTCAAACAGACCAAGCCACTGCTTCCTGTTGAGAATGCGCGTGACGGAGGCATCGACCTGGGTCATCGGGATGCGACCGGACTCCACAGCATCCACCACCGCTTCGAGAGTGATTGCCGGATCACTCTGGTAGTCCTGCAGGATGACGTCATGCCCTGCGAGCACCGTGAGCACGGCGGCCTCGGCGATGCCGTAGGCGTCTTTCATGGGTTTCATAGTGAGGCTGTCGGAGAAGATCAGACCCTCGTAGCCGAGCTTTTCACGCAGCAAATCGGTGATGACGGCTCGCGAGATGGAGGACGGCTCCACGGGTCCGGGGGCGAGCGCCGAGTAATGCACGTGGTTGGTGCACACGCCATTGAGCACTCCCTCCTCGATGGCGCGGCGGAAGGGCAGCATGTCGAGATCCCACAGCGTTCCCGCATCGCGTTCATCCACGGGCACCCGGATATGCGAGTCGGCCGCCGTGGCGCCATGTCCGGGGAAATGCATGCCGCAGGTGATTCCGCGCCCATCGACGATTCCCTTGAGCATGGCCAGTCCCAGCTCCGACACCAGTCCGGGGTCGTCGCTGAACGCCCGTGTGTTGATGATGGGGTTGGCCGGATTGGTGTTCACGTCGAGACAGGGGGCGTCGATCATGTGGCACCCGTAGGCGCGTTGCTCCCGAGTCTCCCGCAGACCCACCTGGTAGGCGATCTCCGCTGAACGCGTGGCTCCGATGCGCATCTGACTGCCATGAAGCAGGCCCGTTCCGCAGGAGGTGGTGCTGGAGCCGAAGGCGATGAGCGCCGGAACCTTCGCCATGGCCTGCAGACCATTCAGCGTCTCGGCCACTTCGCGAGCGGATAGTCCCTTCATGCCAAAGTAGAAGGATCCTGCGGTTCCAGCCTTGAGCATGGTCTCCAGAATCTCCCGGTCCGGGTAGCGGACCATCGTCATCTGACCGACTTTCTGAGCTATCGAGAGCTGTTGCACAATCGATCCCTTTCTGGCTGTGATGGTCATCGCCAATCTCCGCCGAAGTTATCTTGGCCATTGACTTGGCCAAGTTCTTGGTCTATTTTACGCTGGCTTTGTATTCTCGAAGATATCGTGTGAGAGGTCTTGCTATGACGAATGTGAACATTGGGGAACTCAAGGATCACCTCAGCCAGTTTCTCGCCGAGGTCGAACACGGTGGTGAAGTGGCTGTCTGCAGACGGAACGTGCCCGTGGCGCGGCTCATCTCCGTGCAGCCGAAACACGCCAACCGGACCGCCCTGGGACGCGATGCGGGAAGTGTGGCGATTCTTGGGGATCTCACGGAACCTGCCATTCCCGCCTCCGACTGGGAGATGTTTGGGGGCTCCGAATCATGAGAGTTCTGCTGGACACGTGCTGCCTCATCTGGGCCGTTTCGGAACCGGCGAAGTTGACTGTGCGGACGCGAGAAGTTCTGTGTGCCAAAGATACGGATGTATTTGTCTCGCCCATTTCCTCCGCCGAGATCGCCTGTCTCTCGGAAGGCGGCCGCATCCGGCTGACACGACACTGGAAGACATGGTTCAACGACAACGTCACTGCAAACGGCTGGCAGATCGTGGACATCAACCTGGCGATTGCACAGGAAGCGTATTGCCTTCCCGGAGCGTTTCACCGCGATCCCGCCGACCGCATTCTGGTGGCTACAGCTCGTCACCTTCAATTGACTCTCCTTACTGCAGATCAGAAGATTCTGGACTACCCGCATGTCCAGACGCTATGGGAGTAACTCACATTTTGGATTTCAGATTTTTCATTTCAGATTTCTTCAAGTAGCTGGTCGATAGTCTAT
>JAGLDW010000272.1 GCA_023145395.1 Lentisphaeria bacterium
TAACACGTTGGCCCATAATATCTAAAATCTGAAATCCTAAATTCAAAATGTGAGGAGTAAGGGTCGGCGGCTGCACGTCAGACCGTCCGGCGGAGAGTCTACAAGGCCAACCATGTCCCGGGCGTGGATTGTCCGTCTCTTTGCGAACACCGCAAGCAATCGTTCGAAGGTCTGGAAGCGATCCGCCAGCCACATGCAGAGCGGATGGCACAAGATTGTGGCGATGCCGCCTCGCTCATCGATGCCCAACGCCTGGCGCAACACCAGTTCGCCCCATTCCTCAATCGTGTAGCTCACCGCGCCAAACGCGTCCTCGCCATATCCCTGGGCGTTGATCTTCTCGACGTATTCCCGTGTACGGTGAGCGTGATAGAGGTGGTCATGGTCTGGGATCACATTGAGCGGATGGCTAATAATCCCCGCCTCAATGCGCTCCGGCCAGAGAGTGTCCTTCTCGATGGCGTCGGAAGTCACCTTCAGTCCGTGCTTGGCCAGCAGTTCGTAGGTGTTGCAGTCCACTTTGTAGCTATGTCCACGCCAGGAGACGAGTTGCTCGCCGGTTTTCTCCCGAACCACCTCGACGTTGCGCCCGATGTCCAGGTCCTGGTACCAGCGCGGGCCATTCCACAGCCCCGTTTGCTCGCCGTAGGCGTCAAAGCATTCGCGCGGAAAGCGGGCGTTGAACATGTGTCCGCCGACCTCGACTCGCGGACTGGCCACGACCGGCTCGAGATCATCCCACTCCTCGGTGAAGCAGCGACCGCAGACATACAGCGTCGCATTCACGCCATGCTTCTCCAAAAGCTGCACGTAGTGCTGTGCAATGCGGATCTCCGTCAACGACGGATCGTCGATATGCCTCTGGTCGTTGATCAGAAGCGAGCTGTGATGCACGTCCCCTGTCAGACAAATCATGGCTGTATCTATTCCTTGTATCGCTTGTGGTTCGGCGCGGCCCGCGCCGAGATGTATTACGGGACGGGACGTCCCGAACCACCTGTCCAGCTCAGGCATTCGCGATCGGGTACACACCGCATTCCTGCGTAGTTCGCACCATAGCGGCGTAGTTCTCCGGATTCACGCACGAGGCGATGGTATTGCCGGAGGACATAATGTGCGGTCCCTTGGCGGAGACGTCGGCCAGCAGACGCTTGGTGGCGGCGACCACCTCCTCCACCGTGCCCCGACTGAGAAGATCGACGCTCACATTCCCCATGAGGGCTATCCGACCTGGATAGCGCTCGAAAATGCGGTCGAGTTCCATGCCGGGCACATCCTCGAGCGGTCCGAGGCCGTCCAACCCCGTACCCACGAGCCAGTCCATGATCTTGCGAATGTCGCCATCGACGTGTTTGATGCAGTAGGCGCCTGCTTTCTTGATGGCACCCACCACAGCGGTGTCGTGCGGGAGAATAAGCTCCTCGAACATCGCCGGGGACATCATCGGCCCCGTCCTGTCGGAGTAGTCGTCGCCGAGGAAAACCACATCTGCCCCCGCCGCGATTGTCAGCGGCAGAAGCTCGGAGTAGTAGGCCGCGCCAACGCCCATCAACTCCTTCGCAAACTCGGGGCGCAAGGCCAAGTCCATGAACAAGTTTTCGATGCCCCCGCGCAGGAAGACAGCGGGCGCCCAGCCGGACTCGGCGACGACGGCCACGGCCTTGTCGGGAAAACGCGCACGCAACTGCCGCACTTTGTCGATGACCGGAGACTTTGTCGGGTCGGGGGGCGTGTAGCGGGCCAGATCCTCCGTCGTCTCGATGCGTGCAGGCAGGGCGGGCACGGGGATCGCCTCCTGGGTGAGATGCTGCAGAGCACCCCACTTGTCGCGGAATAGACCGTCTTCGCGATCGACCCACTCCACCTCCTCCGGCTCGTAGACCATGGTCAACGCCGTGACCATGTCCAGGTCCAGATGTTCCACCAGATCGTTCGAGTCCCTGGCACCGGGGACGATGGCCTGGACGATCTTCGGATCGATCCACATTTCGGCAATCGGCACACGATCAGCTTGTCGATGTTCCAGCGTGGCAAAGATACGCTCGCGCGAGTTCATGGGTGGTACCCTTTCAGGTAAGAGATCCGACCGATCCGACCGATCCAGTTGATCATTTTGAGGCTGGTGTCACTTCCGCAACCATTCGCCCAGCCGTTCCGTTATCTTCGCCGCCGAAAGCCCGTATTGATCCAGCAGCCATTCATGCGTTCCGACTTGGGAGACATACTCGTCCGGCAGGGCAATGCGCAGGAATTTCGCCGGCGCCACGCCCTCGTCGCAGAGCACTTCGGCCACCGCGCTGCCCAGTCCTCCCGCGAGTTGATGCTCCTCCACCGTGACGATAGCACCAGTCTCCTTCGCCGCCTGGACAATCGCCTGGCGATCAATGGGCTTCACTGTGTGCAGACTGACCACGCGGCAGTGAATGCCGCACTCGTCCAAAGCTTTGGCCGCCAGATCGACTTGGTTGCCGATGGTGCCGGTGAAAAAGATCGTGGCGTCCGCGCCGGCGCGAACCTGAATGGCCTTGCCGATCTCGAGTTGGATCGGCGCCCGATGCACGTCCGGTTCCTTTTTGTAGCCGCATCGGTAGTAGAATGGGCCGTCGTGCGCGATCATCGCGTGCACACCGGCTTCCGCCTCGGCAAAATCGCAGGGGCAGAACACGGCCATGTTCGGCAGAGCACGCATGATGGCGATGTCCTCCGTCGCCTGGTGCGACACGCCCAGCGGGCCGTAGGCCAGACCTCCGCCAATGATCACGATCTTGACGTTGGCGTTGTGATAGCAGGCGTCGTTGCGGATCTGCTCCAGACAGCGCAGCGTCGGAAAATTGGCGATGGAGTAGGTGATGGCGATGTTCCCCTCCATGGCCACGCCGCAGGCCACGCCCGTCATGTTCTGCTCGGCCACGCCGCAGTTGTACCAACGCTCCGGGAACGCATCGCGAAACGGCTCGATCTCCCCGTAGCCGATGTCCGCCAGCACCATCCAAATGCGCGGGTCGTTCCTGGCGATGTCCACCAGCACCTTGTTGAACAGCGTTCTCATGTCAGTGTCCTCCCACTTCCGCGAGCGCCCGTGCCAGTTGCTCGTCATCCACCGATCCATAGTGACACGCGACGGTATCCTCCATCCAGCTCACGCCCTTGCCCTTGACGGTGTGGCAGATGAGCCAGGAGGGCTTGCCCGCATCGAAGGGCAGAACGCGCAGCGCCTCGTCGATGGCCTCGACATCGTGCCCGTCCACCTCTTTCGCGCTCCAGCGGAAATCCGTCAGCTTTCGGGCCAGCGGTTCCAGGTCCAGAACATCCGCGGAATGTCCCAGCGCCTGGACTTTGTTGTAGTCGACGATGACAGTGAGGTTGTCGAGCTTGTGCTGGGCGGCGAAGAGGATCGCCTCCCACGTGCTTCCCTCGTCGCAGTCGCCATCGCTCACCAGGCAGACGATGCGATGCGTCTTTCCCGCATTGCGCGCCGCCAGCGCCATGCCCACCGCCACTGGCAAGCCATGTCCCAGGGAACCAGTGGAGAACTCCACTCCCGGAACGTAGTGCGAAATATGCCCCATGAGCTTGCCCGCATCGCGGTAGTAGCCCTCGAACCAGTCCATGGGAAAGAAACCCAGCTCTCCAAGAACAGCATACACCGCACCACCACCGTGCCCCTTGCTGAGAACGAAACGGTCCCGGTCAATCCACTCCGGCTTCTTGGGATCGACCCGCAACACACGAGTGTAGAGCACCGACAAAATCTCGGCCATGGACAACATGCTGCCCACGTGCCCGCTCCGACCGCGATGCGTCATGCGCAGACAATGCTCCCGCACACGCTTCGCCAATGCCGCGATCTCAGTTCTGGCTTGCTCATCCATCAGTATCCCAGTCCTTTCTAGATACCCCCGCCGTCCTTTGCTCAGCGACAAAGCAAAGACAGGATAGCGCATGGAAACAGGACTGTCAAGGCATTAGATTAGTGAAAAGGAAAAGGGCTTGTTGCGCCGTTTCGAGAAGCCTTTTTCCTGGTTTCATCCAGGGAAACCCACCAAAGTGAAGGAACGAGGGTGACAAACCTCAAACGCACTGACCGCAGCCGCATGCGGGCGATGAACACGAAACTCGTTCTCGATGCCGTGCGTGCGGTGGAAACCACATCTCAGGCGGATCTGATCAAGGCCACCAAACTGAGCACAGGGACGATTGTCAGCATCGTTCGGGATCTGCGTGTCCTCGGCCTGCTTGTCCAAGCCGGAAAAGGCGCATCCAGAGGGGGACGGCGCCCGACGCTGTTGAAGTTGAACACCTCGGCCGCTGTCGTGCTGAGCTGCCAGGTTGGTTCGGATACGGCAACAGTGTGCGTGCTGGACCTTGGCGCCAGGGTTCTCAGTCGGCGAGAACTGGTCGTCGAGCGGGAGCATGGTCCCGCGCCATTCATGGAGATGCTAGTCGACTGTCTGCGACAGCAACTGCACGAGCTTTTCCCAAACACCCTCCACCTTCCACCCTCGTCTTCGTCTTCCCCTCCACCCTCCACCCTCCACCCTCCACCGCCATGTCCTTCCGCGAGCCCTGTCGCCGGTCTCGGCCTGAGCCTGCATGGACCAGTCGACGCGGAGCGCGGCGTCATGCTCTTCTCCGAGCATCTAGGTTGGCGCGACGTCCCGTTCAAGGATGAATTGGAGAAGGCGTTGGGGGTGCCGGTCTTCGCCGAAGCGGAGACCCGGGCCATCGCACTTGCAGAGCAGTGCTGGGGCGCGGCCGGCGGCGCAAGAGATTTTGTGCTGATCGAGCTCGACACCGGCATTGGCATGGTTCAGGTGCTCGACGGAAAACTTTGCCGGGGAAGCCACAACTTGGCAGGAGAGTTGGGATTCACTGCCTGGGAATCCGGCGTGGACGCGGATCGGCGGACCGTAGTCCTTGAACAGAAAGCATCGCTACGCGCCATCTGCCGGGAAGCCGTGCAGACATCACTCGTCGAAGGACACGACCTTGCAGAGGAGACGATACTCCAATCCCTGCTTGATCTGTCCAGTTCGGGAGATCCACAGGCCCAGCAGATTCTCGACACGGCAGCCCGGGTTCTGGGCATGGTCATCGCGAATGTCATCAACCTGCTGGATCCAGAGCGTATCCTTCTCACTGGACGCTTGGTGTCCGGACCGGAAGGTGGACTTCTGGACCCCATCCGCCAGCATGTTCAAGCGCATTTGGTGGGCGCGCGGGATCGTGTTCCGCGTATCGAACAGGCTGTCCTAGGCGCCGATGCGGCGCTCCTCGGCGCGGCCCGCCTCGTCAGCGACCATTTTTTCAGTGTGGACCGCAGCAAATGCTAGATCTGCCAGGACCCGGTTTCCCGCGTCGGTCAGATGCACGCCGTCGGGCAGGATGAAGCGTCCCGGATCGCTTGGGGCGCGCTGCCGCAACTCGACCGAGAGATCGAGCAAGGAGTGTCCATTGCTCCGCGCGAAGACACGCGTTTCAGCTCGATAGACCTCGATGAACGCATCCACGCCTCCCCATTTCTCGTACATTTCCAGCGAGTAGTTCATGGCCTTGGCGTGCCAGGAATCGACAATGGGCGGAAACGTGATGACAATCACAGTCGGTTCGCCAAGCTTGACCATGCCTGCCTGAAACCGCTTTAGATGTGTGCGAAATTCGTCAAGATCGACCATCTGCCCAGGGTCGAGCCGCTTGAGGTTGTTGCCACCGAACTGGAGCAGGACAATGTCCGGGCGGTGCGCGGCAACATCCGCGTCGAACCGCTCCATGGCCTCCCGCGCCGAGTTCCCACCCACTCCGGAGTTGATGACCGTGAAGCGGCACTCCGGATAGGCTCCCTCAAGCTGGGCATTGAGCAACTGCAGCCACTTGCGGCCCTCGGCTGGGCGCGAGCACAGCGTGATGGAGTCGCCAAAGCCAACGATGGTGCATGTCTTGTTCATAGTCCTTGTCACTCCTTCTTGATCGGGCTATTCGGCCACGCATTCCCGCCACTTCACATCGTACCAGTCGGGGAACGGATAGGCGAGCAGGAGCATGTTGTTGCTACCGGGATACCGAGGCGTGAGTTCACCCATGGCAATGCGAGCTGTCTCGATGTAGGCGATCATGGCGCTGGCGCGGGGGATGTTCGAGCCAAATCCTTCGCCAAGAGAGCCAATGAAAGAGGCCACGACGGGGACAGTCCAAACGCCCGCTTCATTGCGAGTGTCCATGGCGCCTTTCGCACGCGTGCGCTTCCCTCCCAAACTCTGCATCGCGACATCCGGCCCGAGCACACTGCGCGTGGGAGGCGCCCCTTTGGCCTGCCTCAGAAGACGCGCGACCACCCCGCCCACGCTTCGTTTCTTTCGGTAGCCCGATCCCATGGGCACAGTGTCCAGGTACTTCGTGGACGCAGGCTCGTCGAGGAAGTACACCTTGCGTTCCCAGCCGGCGATAGGGCGACCGCTCGCAGGATCGACAAAGCACGACATCCGCCCGTCCGGCAGATTCGCCTTGATCCAATCGTCGCAGCGCCGAATGCCATCCAGGTAGCGTTTGTCGCCAGAGAACCGATAGATCTCGCGCAGTGCCTGGCAGGCGAGCGTCGTGGCGGTGGTGCCATAGGCGGGAGGCTCGAAGTGCCGGGCCCAAATGGGGTTGTTCTCAGCGTCGTATTGGTCGGACCAGAGGGGCACCTTCTTTCCCTGGGCCTCGAGCAACCAGTCCCCGAG
>JAGLDW010000273.1 GCA_023145395.1 Lentisphaeria bacterium
AATGTGGGCCAGATGATGATGGTGGTGGGCGAGGATGGCACGGCAATGAGCGAGTTCACCATCTACCTGAAAGCCGAGCTGCTGGACAGCGTCTATCTCCAGCAGGATGCCTTCGACGAGATTGACGCAGCCTGCTCGGCCGACCGGCAGAAGTACATTTTCGACAAAGTGTTCAAGGTGCTTTTCAGCGAGCTTGAGTTCAAGGACAAATCCACAGGCAGGCGTTTTTTCGCCAAGTTGACCCAGCAGTTCATGGACTGGAATCTGAAAGAGATGGGCACGGAAGAGTTTGATGCGTTGGAGCGGGCTATCGACGACGCGCTAAACACTACGGTTGCCCGGTGATTTGACTGCGGCCACACCGCTACAGTAGGAGACGATTTGATGCGACCTGTCTATGACAGAATCCTGAGTGTCGTTGGCAACGTGATCAGCGTGCGCGCCGAGGGCATTCAATACGAAGAACTGGCCGAGGTCAGCAGTGCGCGCGGGAAATCTCTGGCCCAGGTCATCAAAATCGAAGACGACGATCTGGTCTACTTGCAGGTGTTCGCCGGCAGTAAAGGCGTCTCGACCGAGGACGAAGTCCGCTTCCTGAGCACTCCCATGCAAGTGTCGTTTTCGGAGGACATGCTGGGGCGAACCTTCAATGGCAGTGGGATACCGATTGACGACGGTCCCCCCATTGACGAGTGCATGATCGAGATCGCCGGCCCGTCGGTGAACCCCGCCAAGCGGGTTGTCCCCAGCAAGATGATCCGAACGAACATCCCGATGATCGACTTGTACAACTCGTTGGTGATGTCGCAAAAACTTCCGATTTTCTCGGTTTCCGGAGAGCCCTACAACCAACTGCTTGCCCGTATCGCGCTGCAGGCCGAAGCGGACATGATCATCCTTGGTGGCATCGGCCTGAAGTTCAACGAATACATCTTCTTCAGGAAAGAGCTTGAAGCAGGCGGGGTGTTCAACCGCTCGATCTTCTTCGTGAACACCGCCTCCGACCCCATCGTCGAGGGCATCATGGTTCCGGATATGTGCCTGGCCGTGGCGGAACGCTTCGCCATGGACGGCAAGGACGTGCTGGTGTTGCTGACCGACATGACCAACTATGCCGATGCTCTGAAGGAAACCGCCATCACCATGGAGCAGGTTCCGGCCAACCGGGGCTATCCGGGAGATCTCTACAGCCAGCTGGCAGCGCGCTATGAGAAAGCCGTGGACTTCGAAGGCGCCGGATCGGTGACCATTCTCGCCGTCACGACCATGCCTGGCGATGACGTGACCCACCCCGTCCCCGACAACACCGGCTACATCACCGAGGGCCAGTTCTATCTGCGCAATGGGCGCATTGAACCCTTTGGCTCACTCAGCCGACTCAAACAGCAGGTCAACAAGAAGACGCGCAAGGACCATCGCGCCATCATGAATGGCACGCTGAGGCTCTACAAGGAGTATCTCGAGGCGCTCGAGAAGAGGTCCATGGGATTCCGCATGAGCGAATGGGACCTGAAGCTACTCAAATACGGAGAGCTTTTCGAGTCCAAGATGATGGATTTGTCCGTCTTTGTTCCCCTGGAGGAGGCTCTGGACAACGCCTGGCAGATGCTGGCGGACTGCTTCGATCCGGAAGAAACCCACCTGCCCTCCGATTTGACCAAGGAGTTCTGGCCCAATGACTGAAGACAACACCAGGGAAATCAGCCTTGAGGCACTGGTCAGCAAACTGCATGACGAGGGTGTGGGAAAAGGTCAAACTGAAGCAGCGAGGATTATCGCCGAGGCGGAGAAGAAGGCGGAGGAAATCTGCCGTGGCGCCACGGACGAAGCCAAGGCATTGGTCAAAATGGCTCAGGCACAGGCGGAAGAGTTTCAGCAGAATGCCAACGCATCCGTCAAACAGGCCGCCCGAGACACGATGCTGGCGCTGAATCGGAGTGTGTGCGACCTCTTCCGCAAGGCCTTCCAGCAGGAGGCCGGCACCGTGCTGGATAGTCCCGAGTTTCTCAAGGGCCTGATTCTCACGCTGGCTGAAGACTGGGCCAAGGGCAAGAGCATCGAGGTCGCAGTCAAGCCGGAACTTGGCAAGCAGCTTCTGGCCTTGTCGCAGACCGGCGTGGCTGGCATGCTGGCCGAGGGCATCGAGATCAAGCAGAACCGAAGTATTACCAAGGGGTTCCGGATTCGCCTGGAGGGCGATCAGGTGGCCTATGACTTTTCCGACGAGAGCATTGTCGAGAGCCTCAAGTTGCACCTGAACCCACAGTTGATAGAACTTTTGGAACTATGAGCGACTACCCGTATTTGGCAGCGCTGTTGCCACTACTGAACTTTGGGGATACGGAGTTCCCTTCCTCGGAACGCTTTTTGGCGGAGGCTGAAAAGTGGCTCGATGAAGAGGAATACGCCATCCTGTCAAGTGCCAGTGTTGATGACTACACAGCGCAGGAACACCCTCTGGAACTGGTGGCGGAGTATAGCCGCTTCGAGTACCTGATGCGCCGCGATGTGGTGGCATTCATCGAGGCCCGGCGTCTCGGACATGACCACACGACAACCATGTTCCCCACCTCGCACCTGAAAGATGCGACGCCCCTGGAGGCGGAGCGACGGCTGCTCAAAGTGCGTTGGGACTATGTCTCCACCCAGCTCACGACCCACCACGAGGATCTGCACGCATTCGTGGTCTATCGCATCAAGCTGCAGATTCTCGAGAGACTCGCCTCATTCGATAGGGAAACGGGTGCCGAACGCTTTGAGAGACTTGCCGACATTGACCTCATTCCCAGGGAGGTCAGTGCGGACCAATGAGTGACAAGCTAAAACTGACCAAGGACTCCCTCAGCAGGGAAAAGAAGGATCTGACTCGCTTCAGCCGCTTCCTGCCCACGCTGCAATTGCGCAAACAGCAATTGTTCAATGAGATCCATCGCATACGCCAGGGCGTCAAGGAGCGTGAGGATATGCTTTCCGAGTTGCAGTCTGATGTGGCTCGCTGGACCGCGGTGTTCGCCGAGAATATCGACCTGTCTGAGCTCTTTGTGGTCAAGCGGGCCGTGGTTCGGACGGACAACGTGGCGGGGATCGAGATTCCTGTTCTTGAATCTGTCGATGTCGAAGAGACGGCGCACGACTTGATGGAGCTTCCCTTCTGGGTTGATGCGGGCCTGCGGGCGCTGAAGGAAGTCGTTTCCGCCAAGTTGCACTTGTCGGTGTTGCGAGAGCAACTTCGGATCATCTCCGACGAACTGACAACCACTGTCCAGCGCATCAATCTGTTCGAAAAGGTGAAGATCCCGCAGGCCAAGGAAAATATTCGCAGGATCCGGATTTTTCTGGGAGACCAGCAGACGGCTGGTGTTGTCCGGGGCAAGATGACCAAGGGCAAGCTAGTCAAAAAGCGCAAGGCGCGCAAATCTCTCGTTCGTACCTGATTGGAGAAGAGGCTCCGCATGATTGTTCGCATGAAGAAGATCACGATCTTCGCCGCGGCCGACCACGCCGACGAGGCGTTGGAGGCACTGCGGGCCAGCGGCGTGCTTCATGTGCAACTCGAGCGCAAGACGACAGGTTCCATCTCCGACATCGAGCAGAAAACCGAGCGCGCCGTAGCGGCGTTGGACACGATCAGCGAGCCCGAGGAGAATGCCAGACTCACTTGCCCGCCTGGAGATGTTGTCGATGAAATACTAATGCTAGGCGAGCGAAAGGAACGCCTCGCTGCAAGTGGTGAGGAACTAGACGCCAAACTGAGTTGGTACGAGAAGTGGGGTGCTGTGTCACTGCACTCTCTCTCCGAGCTCGCCACTGCCGGAGTATCCGTTCACCTTCACACAGCAACGAAAGCCGAGTACGCTCTGCTGGCCGAAAGACAAGGCATCTACAAGATCGGCGAACATGGCAAGTCCATGCTCCTGGCCCACCTGCTGACCCAGGGGAATACGCCGCTGGACCTGCCGGAAGAAGTTCTCCCCCTGCTGGAGCAGAGCGCATTGCTCGACGAGCGTCGTCGCGTGGACGACGAACTCGCGGAACTGGAACCCCGGCTGGCTTCCTTGGGGGACTGCAGACTGGGAGTCGAGAACTACCTTTCCAAACTTGGGGCGGACTTGGAGTTTGCTCGAGTGAAAGCAAGTCTCGCCCAGGACCGGGGCATCTGCCATGTGCGGGGATTTGCCCCGGTGGACACTCTCGAAAAACTACGCGCCATCGCCGAGAAAAGCGGCTGGGCCTACATGTTCGAGGAGCCTGAAGAAGACGATGAAACACCCACTCTGATACGAAATCCAAGGTGGGTCAGGATCATTGATCCCGTCATGGCGTTCCTGGGAACCGTGCCTGGCTACAAGGAATTGGACGTCAGTCTGTGGTTTCTGCTTTTCTTCGCGCTCTTCGTGGCCATGCTCATCGGGGATGCAGGCTATGGACTGATCTACTTGGTGCTCGCTTTGCTCGCGCGCCGCAAGTTCAAACAGGCGCCCGCAGAGCCCTTCATCCTGATCTATGTCCTGAGCATTTGCACGATCGTCTGGGGAGTTCTCAGCGGAACGTATTTCGGTTCCGAGAGGATTGCCTCGATCCCATTCCTGGCCGCGCTCTCGATTCCGGCCATTTCGAGTTTTGACTTGACCAATGGTGGTTTCAATGACAATCAGTTCTTCCTGATCAAACTGTGTTTCAGGATTGGCGCCGTTCACCTGACCCTGGCGCATCTGCTCGCAGCGGGCAAATGCTCGAACTCGCCAAAGGCTCTGGCACAGATCGGTTGGATTGCCATCATTTGGGGGCTCTACTGCCTGACCGGTATGCTGGTTCTGGGGCAGCCCTTCCCGCAGATCGGCGGGTATCTGATCGGCATCGGCTCACTGTTGGCATTGCTCTTCACAAACTACCAGAAAAACGTGCTCAAAGGGGTGGGGCAGACGCTTATCGAGTTTCCACTCGGGCTAATTGGCGGATTCTCGGATGTTGTCTCCTATCTGCGACTCTTTGCCGTGGGGTATACCTCACTGGTCTTGGCCAACACCTTCAATATGATGGCGGTTGGTGACGGGATTAAGAGCCCCATGGCAGCGCTTGGCGCCGCCTTGATCCTGTTTCTTGGCCACTCACTCAACCTGGTTCTCGCAACCATGGGAGTCGTGGTGCACGGGATTCGCCTGAAAATGTTGGAATTTTCCGGTCATGTGGGGAACGAATGGTCCGGAGACGAGTACAAGCCGTTCAGAGAAAAGTCATAGAACATCAGAAGCGAGGTGTGTGATGGTGAGTGGAATGGGTGATATGGGAATGTCGCTGTCTCTGGCAGCCGTAGGCTCCGCACTGGGTAGCGGAGTGGCAGCCATGGCGGCAATCGGAGTCATGAAACGAAAACTGGCTGCGGGTGAGAAGGCGCCGTTCACACTCTTCATCTTTGTGGGCGCACCCCTGTCACAGCTTTTCTACGGGATGATTTTCAACACGAATCTAGTCAAGGCAAATCTGCCCCCCGAGTCCTATATGTTTCAGATCGTGATGGGGCTCGGAGCCGGTCTGGCCATGGGCATGAGTGCGTTTCTGCAAGGGCGGGCCGGTGCCAGAGCCTGTGATGCGCTCGGCGAAACAGGCAAGGGGCTTGGCGGCTATATCATGGCCATCGGCGTGATCGAATCGGTAGCTCTGCTGGTCATGATCTTGCTCATGCTGAAGATTCCACAGATTTGATCCAGAACCGTTTGACTACAAGAAGCACCGCTACCCCAAAACGGACTCGACCGCGCCAAGAGAAGGCTCTCACCCGGCCTGCGGGTTGACGGCTTCCTCTCGGTGCTGGCCGGGTAGGAAAAACGTCACGACCGCGCCCAGCGCAAGGGCAACGACGATCGTGGCCAGTCTCGAGACAACCGATTCGGTTCGTGCGAACCGAATCGGCTCTCTTGAAAGGCGAGTCTAGCGCTGATTGGAGACGATCATATCCACCCAACGGAACGACTTGACCGCATCCTGGATGCTGGTTTCCGGCGTTTCGCGGGATTTGACACAGTCGATGAAATGCCGGTCTTCGGCAAAGAAGCCGTAGAAGTGATAGAACTGATCGCTGCCTGCCAGTTCCGCACCGTTGAAGTAGGAATCGCTATCGCCGCCGGCCGCGCCCGCGGAGAGGGAGTATTGCTGGCCGCCACTGTGACGGAGCAGAACCGCTTCGCACTGCGTGCCACCCATGCCCAGGTTGATGTAGGCGCTGGCACGAGGCCCATGAATCTCAAAACGATGGACACGACCGCCCGTGCGATAGTTGGCCTTGATCAGCCCGATGGCGCCATTGTCAAAGCGGCTGATCGAGTTCCAGGCATTGCTCACGGGTTCCTCAACAGCAGAGACGAACGTGTGCGCCTCCACGGGAGTGGCACCGACGAAGGAGCGGACCAAATCGACCGCATGGATCGTGTCGGATTCAAAAGCGGGAAGTCCACCGCGGTCGAAGGCGCCCGTTCCATACTTGTAGAAACAGCCTTCCGCCTGGGTGACGTGCGTGATCTCCAAAAATGCCTTCTTGACCGCACGCACAACGGGAATGTAGCGGCGGTTGAACCCGACCATGAGGATCTTGTCCACTTCCTCGGCCTTGCGCATCATGCTCTCACATTGAAACAGCGTGATGCCCGGGGGTTTCTCCATGAAGACATCCTTCCCCGCATTCAGGCAGGCCATCACCACGTGGAAGTGATTGGAAGGCTCGACCAAGCATAGAATTGCGTCGATTTCCTCCGCCTTCAGCATCTCGTGGTAACTGGTGTAGGTCTTCTGAATACCAAACTTCTCGGCCGTGCGCTGGAGTTTCTCCTCAACCAGATCGCAAAGCGCCACAACTTCGACGTCGTCCATTTCCTTCATGGACGGCATATGCACACTGTTGCACATGCCACCTGCGCCGATTACGCCGACCTTGACCTTTGGTTCGCTCATTCCACATCTCCGATTTTCGTTTCAAAATGCTGAATCACAGGCTACATGCCCAAACATGGACACTAACTGTGCTTTCTATACATACAGAATGCCGCCGCGCAAGTCCATCCGGACAGAATTGAGCCGCTGGCTCCTGCATTGCCATCGCCCTTGCAGTGTGATAGGTTCCAAACGTGGATTTTCGACGAGAGATATTCGTGCGCATTTTGGAAGCACTGAAGGCGGACTGTCAAGCACACCGAAGACCAAGGAACCCTCGAGAACATGCAGGTTCGCTGTTTTTATTCCGAATCCATCCCAGAGGCGGAGGAGGCATTTGAGCTTTCTGCCGACGAAGCCCGCCACGCTGCGGGGGTGCTGCGCCTGACGGCGGGAGATTTGATTCGTCTGACAGACGGACGCGGATGTCGCGCGGAGGCACGCGTCGTTGAAGTGACCAGGCCGCGCCACCCTCAGGTACTCTGTCGGATCGAGACACGCACCGTCGTCGAGCCGCCCTCCCCCGCAATCCGTCTGTATGTCGCCCCCCCCCGTGGGAAGACCATGAATCTGGTGCTGCGCTCTGCCACCGAACTGGGCGTGACACGAATCACGCCCATTCTCTGCCATTATGGAGTTTCGCGTCCGGACAAGAAAGGTGGCGGCAAGGCTGTCTGGCGGAGTGAACTAGTCGCTGCGCTGAAGCAATCGGGCAATCCGTTTCTACCCGTTCTTGACGGTGCTGTGCCTTTCGACGAAGCACTTCGCAACGCGGAGGAGCCTGGTGTGTACGGGCATGTTCCGGAAGAGGAGGGGAAGCATGGCGCCTTGCCGCCTGACGGCGCCGTCGGTGTCTGGGTTGGCCCGGAGGGAGGATTCTCCGACCAGGAACTGCTGGCGTTGCAGACTGCGAACTTCGCAGCCATCTCCGTGGGACCCTGGGTGCTACGGGTCGAAACCGCCGTCACCGCGCTCCTGGCATGGGTGCATGGACATATCGAAAACACGGGAACCCTCCTATGATCCACTGTGCTCTGAGAGTTGATGATCAGGACTGGCGTGTGTGGCTGGACACATTGCCGAGTTGTCGCTGGTGCCGTGAGATCGAAATCTCGATGGAGCTTGTCGATCAGGAGCCCGATCTGGGTGCAGTCGTTGGACGCGTAGGGCTCGGAGTGGCTCATGTCCGGCACCTGCTGCCCATGCAGACGGCACCCTACGTGGCCGAGAGCGGCTTGGGGGGGAGATCATCGTTCATCGCGGGCGTAGTTCGTTCCCTGCAACGCTGCGCCGCGCTGGGTGCTAGAGGCGTGAGCCTGGAGATGGGGTTGGACCGCATCGACAACAACGACGTGGAAGATGGAATCCAGATCCGGACGGAATTTCTCGACGCAGTGCTATCCGGCGTCCCGTTGGAGAATCTTTCCTTGGCGCTCATCGTGCGCTACCCGGCCTCGTTTCCAGGATCACGAGCCTGGGACCTCGCGGCAAACGTTGTCCACGGTATCGAATCGGATGCCTGCGTGCTCGCCCTGGATGTGATGCTGGACGACGTGGGAGATGACGAAGCGTTTGGGAGCCTACTTCGCTCCTGGGCTTCCGTGCTCGGCGTACTTCGCTTCCACTGCCCCTATCCCGAAGGTGAGATTCCAGGCGACGAAACAATCGCCCACTGTGCACAGATGCTGCGACGCCTCGGCTGGCGGGGCACGGTTGTCTTCTGTTTCACGAATGCAGATGCGTCGGTCGCCAAGGATATCTGCACACTTGCGGATCAGTGGGCAACCCTCTTTTCGGAAAAGAAATGAGGCAGGAGAGGAAATCGATCCCGGTCCCGATTCCGATGGCGAGCAGGACAAGAAAACGGAGAGAAGACGATGCTGAACGAAGTTCTTGGGCGGGTGGATGTCAATCGAATGAGTCGGGATCTATTTCACACCTGCAGTACCCCCCTGCCCTTCCGCAAAGTCAACCATACTGTCTCCGGACACGAGAAATGCACGCTGGACGAGATGGACGATTTTCTGCAGGGAGAACTGGAAAGCATCGGTCTGACTGTCGAGCGTGCACCTTTTCAGATTCAGGCACTCCGCTGCGACAGCACGAAGCCGCTTCACCACTGGTACTCCAAACCCATGCCGGAAGACCCATTCCACACCGCATGCAACCTGGAAGTGGCGCTTCCCGGGCGCGAGTTTCCCGAGGAAATCATCCAGCTTGTCTCGCATAAGGATTCGATGAGCTGGATCGACTCCCC